>NZ_CP077311.1:1202500-1337500 GCF_019048265.1 Aeromonas sp. FDAARGOS 1405
ACTGACGCCTAACCGTTCGTCAGTACTTCACCTCTTCCAGTGATGACAGCCCCCATGCTTGCAAGGGGGCTGTCAGTTTTTGAGCCTCCCCATCCAGCCGGGTACAGTAAGCCCTGGCAATTACCTCTTCTATATGTACAGGCTGCACGGTGGCATGCCCGCCATTGTTCAGCAACCAGGCCACCCGTTTGGCAACAGCACTGCCCGAGTCAATAAGCTGGCATTGCGGCATCAGTTGCCCAATCTCTTCATTGAGTAGCGGGAAGTGAGTACAACCGAGCACCAGCGTATCCGGCTGCTCTTCCCCATCCAGCCAGTCGGCCAATACCTCGCGCAGCAACGCCATATTGACCGGCAAGCCCGCCAGCTTGTGTTCGGCTTCTATGACCAGCTCGGTGGTGCCCTTGAGCAGCACCCGCTTGCCGGGAGCAAACTGGGCGATCAGTTCGTGGGTATAGTCGCGGCTCACAGTGCCTGGCGTAGCCAGCAGACCGATACAACCATTGCGAGTCTGTGCAGCGGCAGGCTTGATGGCTGGCACCACCCCCACCACAGGAATATCCAGTGCCTCACGCAGGGCTGGCAGCGCTATGGTGCTGGCCGTATTACAGGCAATCACCACCAGATCGATATGATGACGGGCCACCATGGTGGTCACCAAGCGGGTGCAGGCAGCAATCAGGGCGGGCTCGCTCAATTCACCATAGGGGAAGTTGGCATTATCGAAGCAGTAGAAATAGTTGTGTGCCGGCAGAACGCGGCGGATCTCGCGGTAGATGGTCAGGCCACCCATACCGGAATCAAACACGAGAATATTGGCCACTTGAGCTCCCCTTTGGTGCAAGGCGGCGATCATACTCCCGCCTGCCGCCAATAGAAAAGGCCCTGCCAATGGCAGGGCCTCGGTTTTTCAAGGATGAACTGGAGAAAGCATCAGAAGCGGTAGTCGGCAGTTACTTTGAACTCGGTACCTGGTGATGCATAGCCTTTAGCGACTTCATAATTGCGATCAAACAAATTATCGATACGACCGCCCAATGTCAGCTGATTAGTAGCGGCGTAGGTAGCACCCAAGTTCACAAGGGTATACGGGCTCAACTCAACATTGCCTACATCGAGTCTTTCACCAACATATAGCACCTCTGTACTCCAGGTCATTTGACCTGTCGTGAAACTGGTCAGCCAGGTACCTTTGTGTTTCGCTCGACGCAAGAGTTGCTGATCATTCGCATTTTTGTCCTTGGCGCGTGTGTAGTCATAGTTGAAGTCATGATGTACAAGCCAAGTATCCAAACCAAGGGCCAACTCGATGCCTTCAATCTCGGCATCAGTATTGCCCTTGGTACAGGTGATATAACCTTTTTGGCACTGAATCAGGTTTTGGATTTGGTTACGATAGAAGTTTGCTGACCAGTCCCAACCGGTGTAACGACCGGAGAAATCCAGCTCCAAATTCTTGCTTTCTTCTGGTTGCAATGCCGGATTCTCATAACCCGGGTAGTAAAGATCCATAAAGGTAGGCGCTTTGAAGCCAGTACCGTAGCTCAGCCGTACATTGTGGTTCTCATCAAAATCCAGCCCACTTGCCGCAGACCAGGTATTGTGACGACCATATTGCTGGTTATCATCAGTGCGGCCGGAAAGTTCCCACAGCAGCGCCTGCCAACGGTAGCTTCCCACGGCAAACAATCCTTTATTGTCACGATCGGGGGCATTAAAGTTTTTGCCATAGCTCCGAGAGTCTGACTTCATCTCCTCACGCTGCCAATCTGCACCGCCTGTCAGGCTGACCCCTTCAATACCACTCCAGCTGTTGATCCAGGATAAACGTGTCAGACCTGTATGAATGGGTTGGCCAGTTTCTTCCCCATTACTCTCCAGCCAGTTCTTCAGCTTGTTTTCACCGTAACTGACTTCAAGTCGACTGATCAGATCCTTACCCTGGAACTTGAGACCACCGTCATATTGGAAAGCCTGTACTCGGCTCTGATCCGCAGACAGATAGGGGTCGTCCGTTTCTGTCAGATTGTCATAACCCTGAGCATTAAAATCAGCGCTCCATGCATCATTAAAAGCGTGGTTCAAACCGATTTGGCCATTGCGGCCGGAGAACCCATCCCGGTCAGGCTGCTGAGCATTGGCTACGACATCAAAACCGTCAGTACGCTCGTAGCCAATCAGCATGTTCATATCGGTTTTTTGGCCAAATGACTGAACTGTTCTTAGCTCGCCCTGACCATAGCCATTGCTGCCAGCACCACCTTTCAGATGTGTCTCGCTGCCATTCTTGGCGGATGTTTTGGTGATGAGGTTGATAACACCGCCGATGGCATCAGAACCATACACCGCAGCGCGCGGGCCACGGATATACTCGATGCGCTCGATATTGCCGAGGGGGATCTGGCTGAGATCCGGCGTACCGGCCACCATGGCCGCGATGGGACGCCCATTCATCAGCACCAGTGAATGGTTGGAGTTGGTACCACGTATGAACAGGCTGCTCATGTGACCTCTGCCACCCAGGGTAGTGATCTGCACGCCGGGCAGCGTCTTCAGCAACGCTGGCAAACTCTGCACCTGACGAGATTCGATCTCGGCGCGATCGATCACCACAACAGGCGCCAACACCGAGCTGACCGGTTGCTCCATGCGGTTGGCCGTAATGACCAGAGTTGGATTGATGGGGATGGTGGTTTGGGCAAACGCCGCCGTCGGCAACAGGGCAGCCGCCAGAAATTTCTTCGACATGAGAGATCCTTAAGTTCGCGTAAGTATCTACTTCGTGGCCGGTTTCTCTCGGCCCGAAATACGAACTCTGGCAGGTCTTCGGGCTCGGGGGCTGATAGCCTACGGCGACGGCTTCCCGCCTGACGGCAGTGCCCTGATGTCGCTTCGTTCCCCCTTACCGCTGCGCGCCAGCTCCGGATTCTCACCGGATTCCCTATTAAGCATGATGCGCCAAAGCGGGAGGATTATAGGCAGAGCAAAGCTGGATGCATAGCCATCCAGATTGCTATTTTTTGCCAGCCAGCGCCGCCAGCCGCTGTTGGGCTCCCTCCATCACCGCCTGTACCCCGGGATGGGAGAGATGGCGCCCTGCCGAGACCAGATAGTAAGAGAGGGTGACGTCGGTGAGAGTGGCGATCCGTTCCACCCCGTAGAGGCGACCAATCTCGTCGGCCATCGCCAGCGGCGCCGGGAAGATCCCCATCCCTGCCTTGCCGAACGACTTCATCAGGGTGGAGTCATCAAACTGCCCCACCAGATGGGGATGAATGCCCTGCTGCCGATACCACTCCAGCAGCCGATCGTGGGTGGCCGACTTCTCTCCGGGGATCAGCAGCGGCAACCCCTCCAGCGAGGCGGGAAAGCCGTCCCGCGCCCGCGCAGCCAGCTCCGGGCTGGCAAACAGCGCCAGCGGGCTGCGCCCCAGCTCGTGGTTATAGCCACGCACGCCGCTGTCGGGAGGGAGCGGGCGATCGATCAGCACCATATCCAGCTTGTGGCGGGCCAGTTCGCTGAACAGCTGCTCGGCCCGCTCCTCGTGACACACCAGGCGCAGCGGGGTCGCCAGCGCCATGGCGGGAGCCAGCAGCTCGAACGCCAGAGTACGGGGTACCGAATCGGCGATCCCCACCTGCATGGTCAGTTCCTGACTGGCGTGGCGCAGGGTGTGCTCCAGCTCGGCACCGAGCGAGAAAATCGCCCCCGCCTGTTCCTGCGCCTGCCGCCCGGCAGCAGTCAGCACCAGACGCCTACCCACCCGGTTGAACAGCGCCACCCCGAGGGACTGCTCCAGCTCGGCGACCTGACCGCTGATGGTCTGCGGCGTGAGGTGCAGCTGTTCGGCAGCTTGTGTCACGCTGCCACTGCGCGCCACATGCCAGAAATAGTAGAGCTGTTTATAGTTGAGCATGCCGTTCCCTATCAGTTTTTACCGAACAACCATCAGCGAGAATCTGATTTTATCGAAACATTGCGGGCTCTAGCATGCAACCATTATCTGAACTGCCCTGCGAGCCATCATGCTGGACGTCGTTGTTCTCTTCTTTCTGTTTGGTCTGCTGGCCGGTCTGGTGCGCTCCGAGCTCAAACTGCCGCCTGCCCTCTACGATACCCTCTCCCTCTTTTTGCTGCTGGCCATCGGCCTCAAGGGCGGCGTCGGTCTGGCCCAGCAATCCTTGCTGCCCCTGCTGCCGCAACTTGCGCTGGTGATCCTGCTCGGTGTGGTGCAGACCCTGCTCGGCTTTGCCGTGCTGCGCCTCAAGATGAACCGGGTGGATGCCGCCGCCACCGCCGCCCACTATGGCTCGGTCAGCGTCGCCACCTTTGCGGTCGGGGTGAACTGGCTGACCGAGCGGGGCATCAGCTTTGAATCCCAACTCTCCATCTTCCTCGCAGTGATGGAGATCCCGGCCATTCTGGTGGGCATAGTGCTCGCCCGCGGCATCAGTCGCGAGACCCGCTGGCGCATGCTGGCCCACGAGACCTTCCTCGGCAAAGGGGTAACTCTGCTGCTCGGCGGCATGGCAATCGGCTATCTGGCCGGACCGGACGGGATTGCCCCGCTCAAACCGCTGTTTGTCGACCTGTTCAAGGGGGCGCTGGCGCTGTTCCTGCTGGAGATGGGCCTCATCGTCGCCCGCCAGTGTCAGGATCTGCGCCGCCATGGCCTGTTCCTGCTCGGCTTCGCCCTTTTGATGCCGCTCGCCTCGGCGGGACTGGGATTGGCTGCTGGCCAGCTGATGGGGCTCTCCCTCGGCGGCCTGACCCTGCTGGCCACCCTGGCGGCCAGCGCCTCCTATATTGCTGTGCCGGCCACCATGCGCATCGCCGTGCCCCAGGCCAACCCGGGGCTCTCCCTCAGCGCCGTGCTGGGGGTCACCTTCCCGTTCAACATCATGCTGGGGATCCCGCTCTACCACAGCTGGGCCCGCCACTTCACGGAGTAGCCACATGCAGACCGAGACCCGCACCCTGCTGACCGTCATCACGGAAGCCAATCTGGAGCCAACCCTGCTGCGCACCCTCACCCGCGAGGGGCTGCGCGGCTACACCATCACAGATGCCCGTGGTCGGGGGGATCATGGCGAGCGCAACGCCAGCTGGAGCGAGAGCGGCAACATCCGGCTGGAGGCGATCTGCAGCCGGGAGCAGGCGGAGCGGCTGCTGGCCCACCTGCAGAGTCGCTACTACCCCGACTACGCCATGATCGCCTTTCTGCAACCGGTCGAAATCGTGCGACCCGAGAAATTCTGAGCCGGCTTGCCGGCTCTTTTTGCCCACCAAAAGCAAACGTTTAACATCAAGGATTCAGAGAAAATGAACACCTCTCCCCTGATCGGCCTGGTAATGGGCTCCGACTCCGACTGGCCAGTGCTGCAGGCTGCCGCCCGCATCCTCAAGGAGCACGGCGTGCCCTACGAGGCACAGGTGGTATCGGCCCATCGCACCCCGGATCTGCTGTTCGAGTATGCCGCCACTGCCCGCGAGCGCGGTCTGCGCGCCATCATCGCCGGGGCCGGTGGAGCCGCACACCTGCCGGGCATGGTTGCCGCCAAGACCACATTGCCGGTGCTGGGGGTGCCCATCCCCTCCCGCCATCTCAAGGGAATGGACTCCCTGCTCTCCATCGTGCAGATGCCCAAAGGGGTGCCGGTAGCCACCTTCGCCATCGGCGAGGCGGGGGCCGCCAACGCAGCCCTGTTTGCGGTCTCCCTGCTCTCCGTTGCACAAGACGACGACGCCCCCCGATACCGGCAGCAACTCGACGACTTCCGCACCCACGAGCGAGATCGGGTGCTGGCACTGCAACTGGAGGAGCCGACATGATACTGCCACCCGCCACCCTCGGCATGCTGGGGGGCGGCCAGCTTGGCCGCTACTTCGTGATGGCCGCCCACCGCCTCGGCTATAAGGTGGTGGTACTGGATCCCGACCCGGCCAGCATCGCCGGTGCCGCCGCCGATCACCATATTGTCGCTTCCTATGATGACCAGGCCGCCCTGCACGATCTGGCTAGCCGCTGCGAGGCCATCAGCTGCGAATTCGAAAATGTGCCCGCCGCCACCCTCGCGCTGCTCGAACAGCAAAAGCCGGTACGCCCGACCGCCAGCGCGGTGCGCATCTGTCAGGAGCGCCGCGAGGAGAAAGCCTTTCTGTGCAGAGCTGACATCCCGGTTGCCCTCTATCTGGCGCTACTGCCGGAAGAGCCCATCCCCGCACAGGCCAGCGAACTCTTCCCCGCCATCCTCAAGACGGCCCGCGAGGGGTACGACGGCAAGGGGCAATGGCAAGTGAGCGGTCTGGATGAGCTGGCGACGGTGTTGGCAGCCAGTGGTGTGCCCTGCGTGCTGGAAAAACGGCTGGCGCTGGAGGGGGAGTTTGCCCTGACCCTGGCGCGCAGCCCGAGCGGTGCCATCAGCGCCCTGCCTCTGGTGCAGAACTGGCACAGCGGCGGCATTCTGGACCAGACCCGCTCCCCGGCCAATGTGCCAACGCTGGAGAGCGAAGCCAAAGCAATAGCCGAACGGCTGATAGCAGCTCTCGATTACGTTGGGGTACTGACGGTGGAGTTCTTTCTGGTGGAAGGTAGACTGCTGGTCAACGAGCTGGCGCCCCGCCCCCACAACTCGGGTCACCCCAGCATCGACAACGCTGCATGCAGCCAGTTCGAGTTGCAGGTGCGCGCCCTGTGCGATCTGCCGCTGCCGGATCAGATCGCCGTGCGTCCCGCCCTGTTAATCAACCTGCTGGGTGATCTCTGGCAGAACGGCACACCCGACTGGGCTGCCCTGCTGGCGCTGCCCGGCCTGCATCTGCACCTCTACGGCAAGGGCGAACCACGCCCCGGCCGCAAGATGGGCCATATCACGGTAACCGGTGACGACTGGTCAACGGTGGAGGAGACCTGCAGCAAGGCTCGTCAGCTGCTGGGACTCGCACCACCACGATAAATCGTATGAGATATGGCTGACGATCGCGACATCCACCGTATGGGGTTCGGCCAGCAGCAAGATAAGTTACATGACCAACCCCTCATCCGCCATCCTTGCCGTAGTGCGGTAGGTTCTAGAGCCGCAAGTTGCAACAGCGCTGGTGTAACAAGGTAGCGAGTACACTGCCAACGTATCAGGGAAGCCAGATGTCGTTACCAAACACCACAAACAACATCATCTAATTTCCGAGCAAAACAAGAATTCTATATCTATGACTAAAAGGAGAGAACACTGGGTCATATCCCGTGTCAGCGTATTCCGAACAGTGGGGCCCTGATTAAACTTTACAATTATCAGGTCGATAGATAAGAGCTCCCCGGCAGCGGGGTAACTTCGATATCCAGGAGATAATCATATGTCTCAGAAAGGAGTTCTGGTGGCACTACTGACTGTTTGCTACACGATGTCGGCTCAGGCCGACAAGCTAACCTCTCAGATCGCCTGGCCAGCCACCGCCAGCAAAAGTACCGGGATGGAAATCTCACTCACCCACCCGGGTCAACAACAGGTCAATTCCTCGTTCACATCCAGCCCAGTCCAGACCGAGGCCATCAACGTCAGCAACTCGGATTTCAATACCACCTATCAATTGCAGGCCCGCACCCTGTATGCCAGTTTGCCCGAGCAGGCCGATACCGACTTCAAGCTATCTCTCAACGGCCAGCCACTGCCACGACACCATGCCCTGCCACTAACCCAAGCCACCCGTTACTTCCTCAGCTACCAAGCCTCAACCGCCAAACCGGATCAAACCGGCGAAGCGGCCTATGAACTACTGGTCTATTGGCACGGCTGAGCATCCATGAAGGCATGTCCAACATGCCTTCATTTTCATGCCAGTTCTGGCTGCATTCTCATTATCGCTTGCCTGACAATCCCATATGAATACTGCAATTGCTGCAATGCCCCAAGCAATTCCTGTGGCTCAAGCCCGGCCGATTCCGCCTCACTACACACCGCCACCAGTTTCATTGCTCCCATGATCCTGGCCCCGCCTTTCAGGCGATGCACATAATCAAGAAACCGGGCTACCTCACCGTCATCGGCAGCCTGCCGTAGGCACAGCAGATCATCATCACTCGCTCGTGCAAACTCATTCAACAAAGGCAACATGAGTGCAGGCTGATGACCGGTCAAAGGCCCCAGACACAACTTAATCTCCTGCATGCAATGCTCGATCTCCCTCTGTTCTTCATGTCGCATGTGGCGGCCCAGACAGCACTCCAGCTCCTCCAGTCCCACTGGTTTGAACAGGCAATCGTCCATGCCAGCCGCCAGTCCCTCGCTCACCTGCTCCTGACGGGCATCAGCCGTCAACCCCAAGATAAGGCAACGATGAGCCCCCCTATCCAATTCCAGAGCTCTATATTGGCGAGTCAATTCAAAACCACTCATGCCGGGCATATTGAAGTCGGTGATCATTACGTCAAAGGGCACTTTAAAAAGAAGATCCAACGCATCGGCACCCGACTCAACAGCCGTTGCATCATGCCCGAGATACGCCAACTGCTGACTGACCAGCAGCCGGTTAGTAGGGTGATCATCCACGATCATGACCCGTAGCTGACGGGTGTAGCCCGTCATCGTGCCCAATGCCACTGGCGATGCAGGCTCGACTGCGCTGGCCAACGGCAACTTCATCTCGATACTGACACAAGTGCCGCGTCCGAGTTCACTCTCAAGCAACAGAGCCCCTCCCATCAACTCACAGAGCGAGCGGGAGATCATCAGACCGAGACCCGTGCCAGAACGCTGGATGTGCTCAGGCTGCCTCGCCTGACCAAAAGGCTGGAACAGCCTGGCTTGATCAGCGGGAGCAATGCCTATGCCCGTATCCCGAATAGCCAGCTGCAAAGTACACCAGCCGTCACTGGCTTTTGATTGCAACTCGACCCGCACCGATCCCTTATCCGTGTACTTTATGGCATTGCTGATAAGATTGGAGAGGATTTGTTTGTAGCAGATACTATCGACCAGAACCCAGCGAGGCTCACTGGCTGCGAGCTCCAGTTGCAAGTTCTTTTGTCTGGCCAGAGCGGTAAATACAGTGACGACCGAAGCCGTCAGCGCCACGATGTCATGGGATTCCGGCCTTAGTTCGAACCGACCGGACTCTATCTTGGAAATATCCAGAATATCGCCAATCAGGCTCAACAGATCCTTGGCCGAACCATGGGCGATGGAGAGTGAGGCCTTGTCCTCTTCATGCAGTCGAGCACGGCGCAAGGTCAGTTCCAGCAACCCAATAATTGCATTCATGGGTGTACGAATCTCATGGCTCATGGTCGCCAAAAAAGTCGACTTGGCACGATTGGCCTCCTGAGCATCCTGGCTGGCCAGGGCCAGCTCTTCTAACAAACGCAGCCGCTCGCTCACATCGATCCAGCCCCCAATGACCCCTTGAACACTCCCCTCAAGATCAAAGTAAGGTTGAACCCAGTGATAAACATCGACAACGCCTGTTGTCATTGACAAGCGATGATCACCTTGCCTGACACACCGCACTGTACGTGCCATGCTGAAATCCTCTAGCAAGGGAGCCAGGAAAGGCCAGCGCCGTATATCTTCCTCCATGGTAGTGCCCAGCAGACTATCTTTCTCCTCACCAAAAAAACCAGCATAGGAGCTGTTACACAGCACCAGTCTATCCTCCTGATCCCGGGCATAAATGGGATGAGGTGTGCCATCAACCAGATCTTCGATGAACTTGAGCTGCGTGCTCAAGGCCACTTCAGCAGCTCTACGCTGGCGCACCTGCTTGTGCAGGGATAGACCCCACAGACCAATCCAGATAGTCAGCAGCATGATCAAGGCGATGATGCCGCCAAATTCCCGCACCAGTTCCTGCCAAGTTATTGCCTCCTGTTGGGTACTGACGCGCCAGCGATTGGAAAGGCCCTCCAGCTCATCCGGCGGAATCATGGCTATCACTTGATCCAGGATGTCCCTTAGAATCCGGCGCTCCGGGGGAACAGCAAAAGCTGCGCTTATTGGAATAGATTCAAAAAGTTCACCCGTAATGAACAGGCTGTCCGGAAACTTGCTATTTATGTAGTGCTTGGCAACTCGCAATGGAAGCACGGTCACATCACAAAGCTTGCTTGCCACACAACGCAATGCATCTTCGATGCGATCGAACTGCTTGGCCTTCAACTGGCCATACTCTTCCTCAATCGCCTGTTCGGAAATAAAATCCTTTACCATCGCAACCGTACCGGTTTTAAGTAACGTCTCCGGCACCGTTGCCTCGTGACTGACTCCTACGACATAAGCCAAAGGCTCCAGTACAAAGGCGCGGCTGAACAAATAACTACTTCTACGTGCGTCCGATGGGCTCAATACCGCTATGTCTACCTGACGCTCGTCAAGCAGCTTTAGCATCTGTGTAGTCGTCTTAACCGGTACAATCTCTATTTCAACACCCAGTTTCGCCCGCAGAACTTGCAGCAAGTCAGCAACAACCCCATGCAAGGTGTTATTTACATCTAGAAAGCTAAGCGGAGGAACACCATCATTAACGCCAATTTTTATTTTTTTTTGTTTACCTAGCCAGTTCCACTGCTCGTTACTTAACTCAACCTTACGCGCGCTGATAGAAAGGCCACCTCCATTCCAACGCTTTGCAATTTCCTCACGTTTCCCATCTAGAATTTCCTCTAAAGCAATATTTATAATTTTTTTTAGCCGTTGATTTCTCCTGTCTAAAGAAAATGAAAAACCATGAGTATCTCGATATAGTGGCTTTAATAACTGAATACTGTCTTGGTAAAACTTATTAACAATGAAATTTCCTGAAATCATATCCAGCATCACAGCATCTACTTGCCCATAAGCAACAGCAGCGAGTGCGCTGTAACGAGATGGATACATTTTTATTTGTATGCCTGGTAGATATCGCTTCACATCAATTGTGGGAAGATAATACTCTGGAACAGCCACAGTTCGTATGTCATGTTCATCTACATGTATATTTTTATATATAGCTGGATCATCCGGCATATATTTATCTGTTAACAATAGCTGCTGTTGTTCTTCATAGGCATTAGACGTGCTTAAGAAGTCGATCTCTCCACGTTTCAGCGCCTCAATAGCTTCAGCGCGAGATGGTATACTTTTCACAACGATCTCGATATGCAACAAATGGCTCAACATTCCAACAATGTCAGCGGTAACTCCTTCGTATGCATTAGCGCGTAGTGTAATATCCATAGGAGGATTATCAGGCATTGGGACTCCGAGCACCAAGCGCCCCTTATTTCGCAACCAAAGCCATTCTTCCACATGTAATGGCAAAAAATTTTTATCAATATATTCACTGTCATTTCGCGAATACACATGCAAGAATGGCGACTCAACATGACTTGCTGAGGCAAAAAATGCGCATAATAAGGCCAGAGCGGCTACGTATGATGCTTTCATATTCACAGTAACTCTTGGCGCTTGGCCAGGCTAATCAGGTCAACCATATTGGTCACATTCAGTTTCTGCATCAACCGAGTTTTGTACGTACTGACTGTTTTTTCACTAAGCAACATACTCTCTGCAATTTGTTTGTTGGTATGCCCCTGACATATTTGCATTAACACACTCATTTCTCTATCAGAGAGGACAGATAAGACATCTTCGCGATCAACTTCATGAGCATACCTCGCCCCGGCCATTACATTTCTAGGGAAGCACAGCTGGCCTTTACCAATTTTAACAAGTACATTTTTCAGCAAAGAAAGATCATCTAACTTTGATATAAACCCATCTGCACCAGCTTGCAAGCAGCGCACCATAATATGATGTGTAGCTTGAGCAGATAATATTACAACTTTAATTTTAGCATCCATATCCTTAAGTCTTTTAATAACCTCAACACCATCTAGCTTAGGAATGCCTATATCTAAAATGACTATGTCAGGGTTATTTGTACGTGCAACCAAAATAGCATCCACGCCATTATCAACCTCAGCGACAATATGATGATCGTCTTGCTGCAACAGAATACGAACAGCCATCCTGATGGCTGGGTGATCATCCACTATCAATATTTTTGCCATATATCTACCTACTAAAAATTTGATGCTGCGCATACTAACTATAAATGCAGCATATGCACCATATAGCACCCAGATATTAATAACATGTTACACATTTAAACCATTTGCTAATTTCAGTGCCATTCCCAGCTTGCAATGCTCAATTTTAGCGATATAAATCATAGCGTTATGCGTAACAGACTTCTTTTGGCTCCTTTCTCTCGATATCATTGTCTCTGACGAGTTCATACGATCCACCATAAAAATCACAATGACTATTTGATTTTAAATCAAAGCATAAAAACCATATAAATCAAATAAATAGTGAGCAACAAATCCATCTGTAAAGCCGTCATGTCAGAACTTATTTAAGTTGCATGCAACAACCACCTTTTAGGATTTTTCCTACACACCATTAAATCGATCCAGGCAGGTCCGTCCAGTATCTTTGTCGGCGAAAAGATGAGCTGATTGGCGAAGCATCACGCTTCGGTAATCGGCAGAGTTGCTTGGACAAAAGAGTCCTGCAAGCTGGAAAGGGAATGCACCCTGGGTGCGTGGAATCAAACGGGTGGCAGCAAATGCCCCCATCAGAAAATGTGTAGGAAATATCAAGATGAAAAAGACTCTGATTGCGCTGACTGTTGCAGGGCTGGGTTTCACTGCAGCTGCTAACGCCGCTGTAGAAGCAAAAGCAGTTGCGAAATGGAAAGCAACAGCCAAAAAAGACACTGTGTCTGAACTGGTAGTAACACCACTCGACAGCCTCTCTTTCCAATATGCAGAAGGGATCAAGGGCTTTAATACCGTTAGTGGTCTGTTCGATGTAGCAATCCAGGGTGATGACAGCGCAACCGACTTTACGCTGAAAGCCAAGAAGCTGAGCGGCACACTGAACCATCTGAGCGGTGGCTCCACCGTTGATGTCGGCGTGTTCTGGATGGGTCAACCGGTCACCGAAAATGCCTATACCACGCTGATCGATACCGCCGCTGGCAACACTGGCGGTGATCTTTCTCCGCTGGCCAGCTCCTTTAATGTTGGCAATGCAACTGATATTCAGCGTCACACAGCTCAGGGCTCGTTCACTTTCAATATTGAAAGCGCCACGGCCAACGGCGTAGCAGCAGCTTTCGATACCCTGCCGGATGGTATGTGGACCGGGGAAGTCAACGTCGAGTTCGTTGCTAACTGGATCTAATTGCCACAGCGGATTTTACGCAGGGCCCCTCAGGGGCCCTTTTAATCACAGGAGTTCTCATGAACCTGAAAATGCTGATGGCATCCATGCTGTTGCTTCCCATGACCAGCCAAGCTATCAACGTTGGCTCTGTCACGACCTTCATTGAAGCTGACAGCCAAGACGCCGCCAAGGAGATCGAAAACGCCAGTTCACAAGCCAGGTTAGTCACCATCTCCGTCAGCCGAATCTCGTCGCCAGAAGAAGGTGGCGAAGAGATCCCTATGGAAGTCGCAGGCGAGTTGATGCTCTCGCCAAGTCGACTGGTATTACCCGCCAATGCCAAAAATAACGTGCGTTTCTTTTATAAGGGCCCACAGGATGGCAAAGAGCGTTACTACCGCATCCGATGGCTGGATACCGCCCTGTCGATGGACGACCAGAAAAACAATCGTCGCCAGGCCGTGGCCACGACCTCAGCCCAGATTGGCACCATTCTGGTTGTAACCCCGCGTCAACAAAAGTTCGCCTACAACTTGCAAAACGGGGTGCTAACCAATCAGGGAAATGCCTCTTATCGCACTGTGGCCTATGGACCCTGTCTGGACACAAAGCGACAAGAACAATGCAAAGAAACATATTACGACTTGCCCGGTAAAAAGCGTCATTTCAAGAAAGTGGATATGCACAATCCCAAAAGCCACTTGGGCCTATGGCTCGGTCAAGAGTTCATCGTCGTCAAATAACCCGTTTGTACTGGTACAGCCTGTACCACTCGGTCGAGTGGCGGTGTTGTCTTGCCGGAATCTGTAAACCATGGTGCTTGATATGTTGAAGAAAACCTGCCTGTTGCCGCTCTCCATGCTGATAGTTGTTTCTACCTCGGCCAACAGCGCGGCGCCACTCAAGATTGCCAATGTCATCATCCCGGCCAGCTTTGCAAAGGCACTGGAAGAGGGGCTGGCGGTTCCTGTTCGCCTGCAATATTCCGATGAAAACAACGGACTCGACACATTGACAGACAGTCCTATCGGTAATGCAACTCTGCTTCTACAGGGTGGAAAGCTCCATTTGTTACGTATCGACTTCAGTGCTGGTGAACAACAGCAACTACTCAACGATACGCTTACCAACATGCTTGCCAATGAACAAAGGCGTACATTCTCTGCGGAAGGGCGGTTGCAAATAGATAGCAACGCGAGCATGCAGCTTGACCTGGTGTCCATGTTGCTGACGATTCAAGTCTCACGCGAAGCATTTGGCCAAGCCAAACAGCAAGACAACCGGGTTGCATTGACACCAAGCGTTGACACCCTGACAGGAGTACATCGCTACAACATGGGTTACTCTTTCAACAATAACCAACAAAGTGGTCATAGCGACTCGAACTTCCTGCAACTGAACAGCACCGTCGGGCTGGGTGCGCATCATATAGCCATGGATGCCTCTCTTTATAATCTCGGGGAACCGGAACAATCCGGAGACATCTATCGCGTCATGTACGAGCGAGATCTTGATGACCGTCGTATTGCTGCAGGGATGGTGTCGACATGGGACCTTCAGACGCTGAGCGGGGTAACCGCCCTAAGTGCCGGACGTATTTACGGTGCGTCGTATGGCAACCAGGCACAGTCACGCAAGCAGACAGTCAATGAGTCGACCACTCAGGTGCAAGTCTTCATGCCAGCCAATGGCGAGGCCAGGGTATACCGAGATGGACGACTGATTGCGTTGCAAAATTTGGCTATCGGCAACCAAAACATCGATACCTCGGCTTTTCCCAACGGGATTTATAACGTCACTGTTGAAGTGTATGTCGATGGGCGCCTTACCAGCACCACAAGCCAACGAGTGACCAAATTAGGTGGTACTCAGCACTTTACCCAAGAGTGGGGATGGCAATTGTGGGGAGGGATGATGGAAGGGACGCAGGAGAATGGCGATTCCCCATTGCTTGGTATGTCGTTGGCTCGTTCGTTTAACACCATTGAGTTGGCCACGACATCGTATGCGTTCAAAGACGCCGCGGTAGGTGAAGCTCGCGCCAGCTGGCAAGTAAACGAACACCTCAATACCCAATTGCAAAGCATGGTGTCTTCCGATCAATCCTGGAGACTCGCATCCGGTCTATCCCTGCAGGCTTATGAAAATGCGTCCCTGTGGCTCAGCCAGGAAAAACTGAAAGTAGGTAATACCCTGACGGTAAGTGAAGCGGAACTTTACTCTGCCGGTATTACCTTGAATCTAGGTGGCTGGATTGATGGTCTTGGGCAACTGACATTTAATACCACGCATGACCGTGAAATGAACAGTGAACGTAGCTACGTTGATTACAGCCAGCACCTCTATTCTGGCCGCTATGGCAATCTGTCGATGCGAGCAAGCTTGCAAAGTGACGGCGGGACATTCAATAGTTTTGATAACAGAAGTATCACGCTCGACTACTCTATTCCATTCGACAATTTATTCAGCTTGGGTATGAGCAGCAACGAGCAAGGCCAGACAACTGCCAACTTGAATTATCAAAAACGTATGGATGGCGTCATTAACCTGGCCTCATTCAACGCTTCTCGAATGGTGCATGGTAGCGATGTTCATAATACAGCGCTCTCCGGAACCTTGGGTTTCGAGAACAAAGCGATTGGTGGTACGGTAACGATGGGACGTGGCCACAGCGGCGATATAAATGGCAATCTCATTGCTCGTGGTGCACTTGTCACAACTCTAGACTCAGTGATTACCTCAAGCCAAAATAGCTCCGGCTCCGGACTCATTATTAACACCGGGATAGATCGTGAAGGACAGATGCTTGCCAAAATCAATGGTCAGGACTACCCCTTAAAAGGCGAGCAAACCTTTTTAGCTCTCTCACCCTATAGTGAATACGAAATCGAGCTGCTCAATAGCAAGCAAGGCAAAGACAGCTATGACATTAATACCGGAAAACAAAAGTACACTTTATTCCCCGGTAACGTAGCAACCCTGGATGCCAGCAATGCTATCAAAGAAATGGTCACTGTATTTGGCATACTAAGAGCCGAAGATGGCTCCCTGATAGTTAATGCACGAATTGATAACCATGTTGGCACCACTATCACCAATGATGTTGGAGAGTTTTCACTGGATGTGGATAAATCCAACCCAATATTGACATTCCGCAACGGCAGTGAGTTTTGTGAAGCGGAACTTGATCTTGAAAAACATTCAGGAGCAGCTTGGGTAGGAATGATAACCTGCCAAGGAATGCCGACCTATGCCATGTTGAGAGATTATTGATTATGAAATTTTCATATAAATTATTTTTTGTTATCGCGCTTGCCGCATGCTGGAATCAAAATGGCAATTCAGCTGTCACTAAGTATAATTTGGTGGATGCTGATCTTCGTCATTTTCTATTCATTGAAAATCAGGAGGACCACAACTTATTTATCACACCAACTGATTACCTTGACCCCCGTTTATCAGGGGGTAATGCTTGGACCTCTGATTCCAGACAGGTGAGTTTGGCATATGCGGATAATGGCCATAACTATAGTGTAACTAACGATAATATAGACATGTGGGAAAATGGGCCAATAAGACACCCATACATTAACCAGCGCTGCATAAAAAGCTGGTCTGGGTGTGATCCACAAACCGCAGAGGCCATTAATAAACCTGCAGAAGTTAACGAATCAGGTTTCTATGGGTTAATGAAAGCAGCTACTGGATATGCACATGCAAAGCTAAGTTCCAGCTTCTTTGACTACCTTAGAAGCATGCCTGTAGGTACGATATTAAATAGAGAAATGAACTTTTGCAGGACAACAAGAGTATATAACGCAGCAGCAGGAGAGCGCTGTATAAACCAAGATAGTGGATCTTGGTATGTAAAAAAAACACAGCACAAAAAAGCGGGGCACTTGCGTTTTATCCAAACCAATGCAATCAGCGAAGTTATTGTTGATAGCAATGGCATGCCATACATACTACCTGGCTCACAAGGTTGTGAAAATTATCGGCTAGGAACTAGAAATGGCGTTTTATGTCGTTTTCTTGACTATGAATTTAATCAAGATGGCAGCCAGTCATTTTCAGACCCCTATATTTACACCAACATAAAAAACTCAACGTTGAATAGTGCCATTGTCAGTGCAGATGTTCAAATGAGCACCAACTTGACCAACTGGGCTCTTAGGGGGGCAGACTACAATGTCAGCTATCTTAAAGGTCAATCATCTATCTATCTTTTTCTATCAAGCAATTTTTTCAAGCAAGTGGTTAGACTTGGATTGCAAGAACAGCTAACTAGAAACTTGATTAACTTTAATATGAGAAATATCAAAGCACCGGAGAGCGGTTTTTATGAGTTCAGTGGTACCACTGAAATAGTTATCAAGCCACGAGATTTTAGCGTCTCTATCCTGTCCTCTGAAGGGGTGAGCTCTCCATACCAGGAGGGTAGCGTAGGAAAAGACATTTTGAATTTCTCTTACAAAATATCGGATAGTGGCCCCATCAGTGCGGACATGTTGGAGATTGCTATTACCCAAGATATCGGGTCACCTTATCAGGGATTTTGCACCTTCTATCCTGCAGAGGACTCGGCCATCGAGCAGGCAGTGCCAATACCGACCAAGTTGGTATTTAATTCAACTACCAATGGGTTATTATCACAGCATAATATCCGTTGCGATGGCACCCCTTTAGACATTCGTGCATTAGGGATCCAGGATAGCACTACACCGCAAGAATGGAATGATCCCATCAGTGGGAAAGGGATTACCCGGTTTTATGAGCTGGCGCTAGAGTTTGATCTAACCGACCCCATGGTACAGCGTACCATTAATGATGAGTTATGGGAGGGAAGTGTACAACAAAGTGGTACTATAACTATAAAGGGAACTTGGCGCTAAATATGGAGAAAGTTATGTATCGTTTTTTTGGCTCCTTGCTAATATTTGCACTCTCTTCAAATGCCTTGGCGATTGACATTGGAGCCATGACAATCGCCATGGCTCCAAAAGAAGACTTTATAGTTCGAACTATCACCAACAATAGTAATGTAACAAAAGTGTATGAAGTCCAGATGGAAAAGATAAATAACCCAACAACTAAAGGTGTCACACTCCCAACCATACCAGGCGAACTGTTGTTTTCCCCCAAACGCTTCATGTTACATGCTAATAATTCACAAAATATTAAGCTATATTACAAAGGGCCCGCTGATAATAATGAGCGTTACTATCGAATCACCTTCACAGAGTCACCCGTAGCTCAAGTTGATAAAAACATGCGTAATAGTCTAAAGGGGGCATTAGAGATAAAACTGGCTGTGCAATCTATTTTGGTTGTTCGTCCGCGACAAATAGCCTTTGATTATCTATTTGATGAAAACCAACAGACAATCACTAATTCAGGAAACACTTATTTTGAATTCATGGTTAAGCAAGGCTGTGAACAGCCAGATAGTGAAGCCACAAGCAAGTATTTATTACCCGGTGAAAGATGGTACAACAATAATATTGGAAAAGCAGGAAATCAGCATGTGATCATATATAAAAATAAATTCATACCAGTCGGGAAAGAGTGCAAGTAATTTATTTTCATAAAGATGTTTGATGGTTGCTAAATAGTGTTAAATATAACTAAGCAATGTAGCAACACTATTTCATTATTATCCATCCATGAAACTACCTGGAACCATCACAAAATCAACACCTATGTTTCATGAAGAAAAATATTGGTATACCTGCATGCTATTTAGTTAAGATAAAATATCAAAAAAATCAGCTATAAAACGTTAGTAGCATTTTTCTCGGCGCCTTAATTTTTATGTCTGCCGTATAAAACTTAACCGTCGCATTGATATACCTAGTCATATAAAATCCAACGGACAATATTTCCCGCTCGGTTCATAATGAAATAATAGATAATGTATTGTCGTTATTACATACGCCACTGCGATTGGTCGAGTATCGGGGCCAGATTGGAGAAATATTAATAAAAAAACGCCCCAGGCTATCAAGCCCAGGACGTTGATGATGATGTGTCACTTTAGACGGCAATGCGGCTCAGCTTAGGTGAACAACATTACAGAACTGACATGGGTCGGGTCATGTTATTGCTTGGTGTAGCCAAGAGGCTATCAGGCCCGCTCCACCGCTATCGGAGCCGGCAGACGGATAGTGAGGGAGAGCACCAGCGCCACTACCAGCAATACCAGGATCAGGTGGAAGGTCGCCATAAAGCCGCCAAACAGGGAGGCCACGATGGAGCCGATGATGCTGCCCAGACCAAAGCCCAGATAGATGACGCCGTAGTTCTTGGTCAGGTTGTTGAGACCGAAGAAGTCGCTCACCAGCGAGGGGTAGACGGTGATGGTGCCGCCGAAGCTGAACGCCACACAGGCGACCGCCACGAAGAACAGGTTGGCATTGAGCGGCACGAAGAGCAGCAGCGCCATGCCCGCCAGAGTAATCAGCTGAGCGATGGTGATAACCCGGATGCGGGACATCTTGTCGGAGAGGATCCCCAGCACCAGACGGCCACCCAGGTTGGCCATGGCGATGATGGCGACGGCATTGGCAGCCACCACTGCTGGCAGACCCACCATCTTCTCGCCGATATCCTTGGCCACGCCGATGACGTAGAGGCCACTCATGCAGGCGGTGAGGAACATCAGCGCCAGCATCCAGTATTGCGGCTTGCGCATCGCCTCGGCCAGAGTGAAGTCACGGCTCTCGCTCTGCTGCACGGAGGCGGCCTGCTTGGGCGCATCCTTCATCAGCATGCCGCCCACCAGCACCATGGACATCGCAATCAAGCCCCACAGCTGGAAGGTGGTCTCAAGGCCGGAGCTGGAGAGCAGCAGCAGGTTGATGTATTTGAAACCGAGACTGCCGAGGCCATAGGCACCGATGGAGCAGGCGGAGATGAGCCCCTTGCGCTCCGGGAACCATTTCACGCAGTTGGAGAGGGTCATCAGGTAGCCGGTACCGTCGGCAAAACCGACCAGAATGCCCGCGCAGAGGTAGAGCATCGCCAGATTGCTGGCATGGGCGGTGAGGAAGAAGCCGATGCCGAGCAGCACGCCGGCGCCCAGGGTCACGTTGCGCACACCGAATCGCTCCTGCAGCTTGCCCGCCATGGAGGAGGCGACCGCCAGCGACAGGCTGAGCAGGCCGAAGGCGAAAGCGACCTGACTCACCGGCTCGTCCAGCTTGTCGGAGAGCTGGGCGTTGAACAGGCTCCAGGTGTAGACAGAACCCAGTGCGAACTGGGTGATGATGGTACCGATCAGTGTCAGGTACCGGGTGCGGTTCATCTCTTTGGTCATGATGCGTCTCGGTCGATGGCCTTAAGGAAATTGAGGCCACTATAGGCAAGACGCAGCTCGCGCCGATCGATTAAGGCATGAAATGCAGATCGGCGGGAATGAATGACAATCAGAGCCGCATCAGCTGACGGAACGCCTTGATGTTGCTGCGACTGACCGGCACCTCGAATGGCAGATCATGGAGCCGGATGAGATAGGTGCTGTTAAACCAGGGGACTATTTCGCGGATCTTGTTGATGTTGACGCAGTAGGAGCGGTGGCAACGGAAGAACCCCTCGGCAGGCAGCCGGCTGACAAACTCGCTGATGGTCATGGTCATCACGTAGCGGTCATCGCGGGTGTAGACATAAGTAAGCTTCTCGTCTGCTTCCGCGTAGTAGATCTGCTCGCAGGGGGTGACGATGATGCGCTCCCCCTTCACCAGATTGACGGTGCGATTCTGCGCTGCCCCCAGCTCGCTCCCCTGCCCCGCCTGCGACTTGCCTGCCTGCTCCAGCTTTTGCAGCAGGCTGATGAGGCGCGGCTCGTTGTAGGGTTTGAGGATGTAGTCGAACGCCTCCAGCTCGAACGCCTCCACCGCAAACTCCTTGTAGGCGGTGACGAAGACGATGTGGGGCGGATGACTCGACTTGTGCAGGTTCTTGGCCAGCAGCAGGCCGTCGATGGAGGGGATCTGGATATCGAGGAACACCACGTCCACCTCGTGATCCTGCAGGTATTTGAACGCCTCCAGCCCATCCTCGAAGCTCGCCACTATCTCGATCTGGCTGTGCTGATTCACCAGATAGATGAGCTCCTCGCGAGCCAGATACTCGTCTTCCACAATGATCGCTTTCAGCATGACAACACCTCTCGCGGCACACACTTATCCTCAACCATGATGGCACTCAGCATGGCATCGACTCCTGATCCGGCAGATAGAAACTCACTTCGGTACCCGGCTCCAGCCGTTTGAGGTGCAGGCCGTCACCATAGAGCAGCTTGACCCGCTGATGCACGTTCATCAGGCCGATGCTGCGGCTCTCCACCCGCCCCGCTGCCACCCCGTCGATCACCTCCTGACTGATGCCGTAGCCGGTGTCCCGCACCGCGACCCGGATGCCACCCGCCAGCTGCTTCACCTCGATGGTGACCCGACCCGGCGCGCTGCGGGGCTGGATGCCGTGCAGGATGGCGTTTTCCACCAGCGGCTGCAACAGCAGGCTCGGCACCTCGATATGCACGTCATCCACATCGAACACCACCTCCAGCTTGTCACCAAAGCGGGCCTGCTCGATGGCCACGTAGTCGCGCACCTGCTGCAACTCCTCCTTGATGTCGATGAGGGTGTCACCCTTGTTGAGGTTGTAGCGCAGGTAATCCGCCAGATTGGCAATGAGCTGGCGCGCCTGCTGGGGCCGGATGCGGATCAGCGACGAGATGGCGTTGAGGGCATTGAACAGGAAGTGCGGGTTGATTTTGCTCTGCAACGCGGTGAACTCCGCCTTGCGGGTCATCTCCTTGAGCTGCTCGATGCGCGACACCTCCATCTGGGTGGAGATGAGCTGGGAGAGGCCGACCGCCATCTCCCGCAGGGAACTGGTGATGCTGTGGGTGCGGCGGTAGTAGATCTTGAGGGTGCCGCTGACGGCGCCGTTTTCCCGCAGCGGAATAATGATGACCGAGTGGAAATCGGAGAGGTGATACTGGCGCAGATCGTTGTTGATGATGATCTGGTCGAGCAGCACCGCCTGCTGGGTCATGCCGCTGATGGCGTGGTGCTCATCCAGTTCGTAATAGTCCTTGCCCACCCCGACATAGGCCAGCACGTCATGGGTATCTGTGATGGCCACCGCATCGGCGCTGATGTCGCGCCGGATCACATCGCACACCTGACTGAGGGAGTGGCGATCGATGTTCTGGAAGAAGGGCAGCGTCTTGTTGGCGATATCGAGCGCCAGCTTGGCCTGCTTGGCGGCAATCAGCTCCTTCTCGTCATCCAGATCCTGCACCAGCTTGATGATGAGGCCGATGCAGAGCGCCCCGACGATCATCGGATAGGCGATATGGTTAACGATCTCCACCCCGACTTCGTGGGGCTCGGTCAGCAGCCAGATGAGCATCATGGTGAGCCCTTCGCAGAGCATCCCCGCCAGAATACCGTAGAGCCAGAGCCGTGACTTGCGACAGCGCAGGTGCAGCCAGGTGGCGAGCAGACCGGCGATGATGCTGGCGATAAGGCAAGGGATGGAGGTGTGGCCATCCATGTCGATGAGATAGCGGTGCAGACCGGAGATGACCCCGGCCGGAATGCCGACCCAGGGGCCGAACAGGATGCCGCCGGAGATAATGGCAATGATCCGCACGTTGATCAGCGCCCCCTCTACCGGAATGCCGGTGTAGGTACTGAACACCGCAAACAGGCCGAAGATGGAGGCTACCAGCACCAGCTCCGCCGGGGTGTGATCCCGCTTCTGGAACAGCCGCTGGAACGGCCGGGTGCGGGTCAGGAAGAAGAGGGTCATCAGCATCAGCGCCGCCCGTTCGAACACCGCCAGCAGCATCATCTGATTTTCAAGCACAAATGTATTCCTGCATCAACCAAGAGTACTCCGGATCATATCCTATTTGCTGGCAATGTACTGATTTCGAAACAGGATGAAAGTGGCCTAACCGTACGAATAAAACGAAACCATATCTATGGATAACGAGTCAGCACAAGTTACTGGCTACTAACTTGCCAGCTAAAAAAACAGCTCACGGTTAATGTAATGGCATCCGTCATCCAAGCTCCACGCACAACAAAATCCTCTATCAACCATACTTTTAGAGATAATTACCTGTACAGTGCAAAACTGAATATATTCAAAAGCCATCTCTGAATCCCAGCCTCAAAAACATCCTTTCAAAAATCATTGATGATTTATTTAACATAGGAAATAGTCTACTCAAGTAGACAATCTTAATTTCTCTACTCATCATTGAAGACTTGCCACTTTATTTTGCTATCTGTGAGATTGGTATCCTTGATACCAAGCTAACTTTTTGGAGAAAAAAACATCATTTACCGCCTATAAAATGATAGGCGTGATGCACGCACCAGTAAAAATAAAACCCACTGAATTTTTAATCACCCTGATTGCTATACGCTTACTAAACACCACCAATTTAAATGAGTGACCGACTTCAGAAAGCAATTTAATATAAAAGATCTAAAAACAACATAAAATATATCTGTGCAAATAAGTTGTTATTTTCCTCGCTTTATCAAAAAAAATCACAAGTTCAAACCAACATGCCAGTCACCATCATGAATCTCCAGGTACTTTGCATGCCAACCCTAAAGGGGTAGAAACAATACACCAAAAAACAAAATATATTAAATTACATAAAACACCATGACTTCCACCCCTCCTTTTCAACATCACAAAGAAATCATAAGACTTTGTTTTTATTGGTATTTTTTTGTATTTTTAGATATTTTGAAAACCACTGCCCCCGGTGATTAAATAGCCACCGAAATCAGTCATCAACATGTCTCTGATGACATGATACAACAATAAATCTTCTAATAAAAATTTGTTGCTTTCTCAAAACTTGTTTCATTTTTGACAACCTTAGTCTTGTCAAGAATGAAACTCTCAATTCAGATTAAAAGGGTAAAATATGAAAAAGGCTATTGTAGCTTCTGTATTACTAGCTGTATTCTCTGGCGCCAGTTATGCTGAAAATAGTGCAACTCCAGCAGCAACTGATCAAGGCCATGGCGTGATCAAATTTATTGGTGCAATTGTAGATGCCCCCTGCTCTATCGCCCCGGAAAGCGTAGATCAAACCATAAATATGGGACAAATCTCCAACAGTGTACTCGAGCATCAAGGTGAGGGTCCTCTGCGTCCGTTCGATATTCATCTTGAAGGCTGCTCTCTTGATACCGCCAAAACTGCCGCGATTACCTTCAACGGCATTCCTGATGATACTGAGAAAAAACATTTAGCTATTAATGGTTTCGCAAAAGGTGCGGCTATCGCCATGATTAGCCAACTGGATGGTTCTGAAGTTGTTTTGGGCACCCCGACCAAGGCTGCCACTCTGGTTGAGGGTGACAACCACCTGAAATTTGGTGCCAAGTTGGTAAGCAATATCAAAGCGGGTGACGGCGGAAAAGCAATCCCGGGTGAATTTAGTGCAACCACTGACTTTATCATGACCTACCAGTAAATATTTAAATTTAATCAAACATTTATCCAGTAATTACGCGCAGGGAGGCGCGTTTCCTTTTGTTTACCTTATAAATTGAAATCTATGAAACAATTTTTATTATCGTTGGCCATTTTTTTCATTTTTATGAGTGTGGCAAAAAGTTCTCACGCAGGTGATATTGAGTTCAATACTGACCTGTTGGATGTTAAAGATAAAGAAAGCATTGAATCAGGTGCTTTTAAACAGGCGGGTTATATTGTACCCGGTGAATACACCATGCAAATGGTGGTAAACGATGCCTTTATTGGCGAGCGTAACGTCAAGTTTCAAGCAACCTCCAGCAACAGCTCACAGCTGTGTTTGACCGTTGCGCTGGCCAATGAATTGGGCCTTAAAAAGCACGATCTGGAACGCCTACTGACTAGTGGGAAGAGGGGCTCTTGCCTTAATCCTGACGTACTCGAAGGAATAGTGATCAAGGGCGATATCAGCAAAGACACGCTTCTCATTTCTGTCCCTCAAGCATATCGGGATTATGTGAGTGACTCCTGGGATCCCCCGTCACGTTGGGATGAAGGGGTCAATGGTGCCCTGCTCGATTATGGCATCAATCTTCAAGAGAACCATTCGACCCATGGTAATGGTGACACAACCAATGTCAGTGCCTATGGTGTGGCTGGTGTCAATATGGGGGCCTGGCGGCTGCGGGCTGACTGGCAGGGTCGTTATGAGCGTAACAAAGAGCAAGCAGGCTCCCAAAGTGAGCTGGATGTCAGTCGTGTGTATGCCTATCGCGCCTTACCCGAACTCAGCACCAAGTTGACGATGGGCGAACTCGATCTGGATAACTCCATGTTCGATAGCTTTCTGTATACAGGCGCCTCTGTAGTTAACGATGACAACATGTTACCCCCCGACTTGCGTGGCTACGCCCCGGAAGTGGTAGGTATTGCCAAGACCAACGCCAAGGTAGTGATTAGTCAGCAAGGGCGCGTTATTTATGAAACGCAGGTGGCTTCCGGGCCATTTCGTATTCAGGATTTGAGCAGCGCAGTCAGCGGCACCCTGGATGTCAGAGTAGAGGAGCAGGATGGATCGGTGCAGACTTTTCAGGTCAACACCGCTCGCATCCCCTATCTCTCCCGACCAGGCTCGATACGCTACAAGTTCAATAGTGGCAAGATCAGCAGTCAACCCCATCGCTTGGATGGACCGGCCTTTGCCAGCAGTGAATTCTCTTGGGGCGTGAGCAATGGATGGTCACTGTTGGGAGGGGCTCTGCTCAGTGAGGGTTACGATGCACTCTCTGTCGGGGTTGGACGTGATTTGCTGCAATTAGGTGCTATCTCTTTCGATATCACTGAATCTCGTGCCCAGTTGGCAGAGGGCTCAAAAACTGGCAGCTCTTATCGAATCAACTATTCAAAGAACTTCGAAGAGTATGACAGCCAAGTGGCGTTTGCCGGTTACCGCTTCTCGGAGCGGGATTTTATGAACATGAATGACTTTATGGCCGCCCGCAAGATTGGCCAACCATACAGGGGCGGCTCCAGAGAACTGTATAACGTGAGGCTAAGCAAGCAATTCAAAGCAGCTCAGCTGGGAGCATATATCGATTACACCCATCAGTCTTACTGGTCCCAGACAGATAGTGAGCGTATCAGCCTCTCTCTGTCTCACTATTTTGATGTAATGGAGTGGCGTGGCCTGGCGACCTCGCTCACCACCTATCACAACGAGCAGGGCCGTCAGACTGATAATGGCATGTACTTCACACTGTCGATTCCCTTTGGGCTGAACAAACATGTGAGTTACAGCGCCTCAACCATGGGGGGCAAAACCACCAACAATATCAGCCTCTTCAACCGGGTGGATGACCGTAACAGTTACTCAGTCACGGCCTCAACCTCGCCAGCAGGTGAAAGCGCCAGCGGTTTCTATACCCACACTGGCGACAAAACCACCCTGATGGCCAACGTTAGTCACCAGGCAGGTAGTTCAACAGCCGCAGGGCTCTCCATCAATGGCGGAATTACTGCGACCAAAGAGGGGATTGCCATGCACCGGGTAGGCATGATGGGGGGCAGTCGTATCATGGTAGATACTGACGGGGCCAGCGGTGTGCCTGTACACACCGGCGGGCCAGTCACCTTCACGAATCAAAATGGCAAGGCGGTTGTAGCCGATATATCCAGCTACTATCGTCAACGAACCAGCATCGACATCGATCAATTGGGTGATGATGTTGAGCCTATTGGGACACCTATTTCCATGGGGACCCTGACCGAAGGAGCTATCGGTTATCGTCATTTCGATATGTTGTCGGGCGGCAAGCGCATGCTTGAACTGGTCAAAACAGATGGCAGCCCAGTTCCATTCGCCGCTGAAGTCGTCAATGACAAGGGGCAACAATTGGGGATGGTCGGTGATGATGGCATGGCCTATCTCGCAGGCCTGCATGAAGGAAGTCCTGTGGAGGCTCGCTGGGGCAGCGAGCAGCATTGCCGCTTTTATTTGCCATCACCGCTACCAGAAGTCAACACGACGGCGAGACTGACTTGTCAGTAATCGATTTTGTATAACCAGATTGAGATAAACCGATATGACCAAGAAACTGTTGTTCACTCTGCCTCTATTGCTAACCATGATGGCTAGCCAGGTTCAGGCTGCCGTCTCACTGGATCGCACCCGAGTGATCTATCCGGCGGGAGCCAATTCAATGAGCCTGACGATCCACAATAATAACAAAACACTGCCTTACCTGGCCCAGGCCTGGCTGGAAGATGCCAATGGCAACAAGATAAATAGTCCGTTCACCCTGTTGCCACCAGTTCAGCGGCTGGAGCCGGGTATGGAGAGCCTGGTCAAGGTGCAAGCATTACCTGCTGTCGCTCTGCTGCCCCAGGATAAAGAGAGTTTGTTCTACTTCAACTTGCGGGAGATTCCCCCTCGCAGCGACAAGCCAAACACCCTGCAGCTTGCACTGCAAACCCGGATCAAGTTCTTCTACCGCCCCGCAACTCTGCTGGTTGAGCCGGGCAGCAACCAAGCGCCGTGGCAAGAAAAAGTTACCCTGCAAGCGGTAGGAGGAAAATACCAGTTGACCAATCCGACCCCTTACTACATCTCCATTGTGGATGGGGCCCGCACACTCAATGCGGGTAGTACTACGGGATTTGAGCCAGTCATGATTGCCCCCAATAGCAGTGCCATGGTCAATCTTGGTGTGGCCCAGCTTGGCCAGCAACCCACTTTTACCTATGTGGATGACTACGGCGGCCGTCGAACCCTGAGCTACCGCTGCACCGGGACCTGCCATTTGTTGCCCGCTCAAGATGCAAAATAGAGAGATAAATATGTCGCTAGGCTCTTCTTCTCCGCGCGCGGCCTACTCCAGGGTTCGTTACCTGTGGTTCATATTGATCACTTTTCAGAGCGTGCTTATCCCGTCTCAAGCTCAGGCGGGGAGTGATAGCTTGATGATTAATGTCGTCGCAGAGGTAGTCAATCAAGCCTGTTCGCTGCGCCCCGGTGATGAAACCATCACCGTCAACTTTGGCAATATCGTGAACAAAGAGTTATTGAGGGACAAACGCACACCAAGTAGAGAGTTTCAGCTTCATCTTGAAGAGTGTGACCCCGATATCTCCAAGGGTGTGAAGGTGACATTCAGTGGTCAAGGAGCGCCAGACAATCCGGACTTGCTGGCGCTGATGGGGGACAGTATCGCCAAAGGGATTGCCATCGGACTGGAGCATCAGGGAAAGGCATTACCCCTCAACAAAGCAAGCCGTGAATTGATGTTAACTGCTGGTGACAACGTACTGACCTTCGCTACCTATGTGCAATTGCTACCATCGGGACAAACGGGCTTGGTATCAGGTACGTTTAGTACAAGTGCCAACTTCAAGCTAGAGTATGAGTAAAGATGCTGAGTTAAAATTAGAATCCACAGTGTTCCTTCTCGAGATTTTCGACGAACACCCGTGGCTTACTAAATTTCTACATGTGGTGGTGGAGAAGTCTTAAACTTAAGTTAAGCATCATGCTCCATGCTCTCTTAATAGCAATTTTTAGCACCTTATTAATATTTATGTGATACTGAGGTTATATGGTCTTTTTTTTCGAAATAATACGAGGTGTATTTAGCACCAGTGATTTTAAAAAACACCTTGGTTACTTTTTGTGCTTCATAACAAATGTTATGTTTGTTTTTTTACTTGGCATAACAAATACCTATGCATCTAGCCTTTCCATTTCTTTAACCGAAGCTCCAGGACTTACAACGAAAGGCGATCCATATATGAAAGCGGTAATTATTGGGGGAGATAATAATGATCTCACGCCTAATTTATGTGCTGGTAAGAAATGGGGTGATTGTTCCATATTAGCTTGGTTAGTTGAAAGGTCATGGCCAAACAAACAACTTGATGGGTATAAATCATATGATGCCGGTGGCATTAACTCAGAGTCATGGCGAAGCTGTGTAAATTCCAATGAAAATAAAACGTTAGGAAAGGTTATTTCTTGCTGGCGAAATAATGGCGTACTTCAGAGACCCTTATATGATACTATCGGTAGTCGTAGACTTAAATCAGGCCCTGATTTATGTCTTTTTTATGGAAGAGATACAGTACAATCAGCCTCATATCCTGGACCAATATCAAATTGCGTATCAGGTTATAAACCAGCTGAGAGTTGTAAATTTGGCCCTAACATTTCCATAAATGCAAAAGGTACAGCAAGCGAATTTAAAAATATGTCTGCAAGTGCAGAAAGTTACTTAGAGTGTACGAATACAACCTCAGGCACAATTAAATTAACCGATGAAAAAGGTCAATTGGTTTTAGATGGTGGAGGTTATTGTAATCTTGATTTAGGTTCTGGTCCAAATAAACCTCATAAGTTAACAGTGCAATATGGAATGCGGAAAAAAGTGATCGCTAAATGCCTATTTTCAGGCGTGAATACTCTAGGTTTACATCGAGGTGCGGGAATAATTGTATTTACGGTAGATTAAATGCCCAGAAAATTTGGAAGTGCTGCTTCGGCTCGTTACATATAAAGTAAAGGTTAAGTTATAATTTGATATCACTTTGACGCTGATATCAGATTGTAACTTGACACATACGCTTTATATATTAGGTTTTACTTATAACTCCATATCAAAACAAGCATTCTTATTCTGACTTTATTAACATCTCATTACCGATAATTCTATTTACAAAACAATGTATCAGTCATTTCTCTATCTGGCGACAAGTAATCATCCATATTTATGAGACTCTCAACTTTCTTAAAGCACTAACTATTTTTACCATTGAATACTTTTGTATAAAATAAAACCCCACCAAAAAGACTGGTTACATGAACAATCTCATTTTTTATCTTAATTGTGCGCAAATAAGCATCATCCTGTGTAAATTGATCAAAAATGGTATAAATTTGAGGATCGACTTGCAAAATATCTTGCTGTATCGATTTGACCTTCAATGACTTATTCTCAAGATGTCTCAAACCATTCTCATAAAAATGCACGCGAGAAATCTTTTTTATTTCAAACACCATGTTTTGCTTTGCATCGTTAAACATCAAATCTTGAGCCCATGCGGCTTGTTCAACATTATCATTATCAATGCCGGTAGTTTTGATCAACATATAACCGATATAGTCTGCTTTAATCTGGCATGGGCGATAGAATCTCAAACGCACAAAGCCCATCCCAGGAATATCGTGTACATTGATCGGTGAAACAGCTTCAAGATTAATATTCTGAGCAATGCATTCCAGCTGTTTCTTTATGTCCAGCCGCTTATCCATTAAAAATGTTTTTTGCCAAACTATATTATCTTTTATATTAAAGTCCAAATATGAGAATGCATCTTTTGATGCAAGAGCATAAAAGTTTCGGTCTTTTTTTATCAACTTTTCAATATATTTATACTCGTCAGGGGAACGAATATCCTCTGTATACATAACAATACGATTAACACTTGGTGTTGCTAATTCCTTTATCTTTTCAAGCTTTCTAAATTCTAATGAAATCTCATCTTTTTCTGTCAAAATATAATATGATGTAATAGCTGAAATGATAGTAACAATAAAAACAAAGAACATTAATATATATTTATCAAGTCGACCGCGATCAAAGAGTCTTTGTTCCTCGTTTGCATCAACATCATCGGATTCCTCAGTCTTTGTGATCACCTCCGTACGGTGTGACAATTCATCACCATGACCAAGTTCAACCTCCAACTTGAAAATGTAACCCACACGAGGAATTGTTTCTATGGAATTGAAAATCCCGATAGACTCAAACTTCCTACGTAGTAGAAGAATTGTTTTGTTGAGACTAATATCCCTGCTTTCTGTTTCACCCCAAATATCATCAAGTATTTTTTTTCTTTCAACAACTCGCAGACTATTATCACAAAGCACTTCCAGCAATACGGTTTCTTTTTGACTGAGCTTTATTTCTTTCTCGTCAAGAATAATTCTGTATGTCTCAGGTTCAAATGTGAACGTGTCGTTATACTTATATTGCTTTGTCATGATTTTATTTAATCTCAACGTTCTGTTGAACTACATTGTATATGATTTTATATACCTTACAGGAATTTTCTAGGGAATGCGGTAACACGTAATCATGAACAGATAACTGTAGGCACAGCCCCAGGCCGACATACTCGACCTCCAGTATGTCGGCAATGAAGAACCACACTTATACATAATGTTCTCTTGGGCTCTCCAACAGGGGATATGTCCGAATTAGCAGTACTGACCGGCCACCCAGCCGGAAGACCAGGCCCACTGGAAGTTGTAGCCACCGAGCCAGCCGGTCACATCCACCACTTCACCGATGAAGTAGAGGCCGGGCACCTTGCGCGCTTCCATGGTCTTGGAGGAGAGCTCGTTGGTATCGACGCCGCCCAGGGTCACTTCGGCGGTGCGATACCCCTCGGTGCCGTTGGGCAGGATCTGCCAGTCACCCAGCAAGTTGGCCACCGCTTCCAGTTCACGCTCGTTGTACTGACGCATCGGCTTGCTGACCAGCTGACCCAGCTCCACCAGCTTGTCGACGAAGCGCTTGGGCAGCTCGCGCCCCAGCACGGTTTTCAGCTCCTGCGCGGGGTGTGCCTGCGCCCACTCACGCAGGGCGGCCGGAATATCCAGCTCCGGCAGCAGGTTGATGTGGATCTTCTCGCCGGCATGCCAGTAGGAGGAGATCTGCAGGATGACGGGGCCGGAGAGGCCGCGATGGGTGAACAGCATCGCCTCCTTGAAGCGGGTGCCATCCTCGGCGGTCACCGCCACCGGCAGACTGATGCCCGCCAGATCGGCGAACGCCTCTTTCTCCGCCTGATGGAGGGTAAAGGGCACCAGACCGGCGCGGGTCGGCAGCACCTTGAGGCCGAACTGCTCCGCCAGCTTGAAGCCATAAGGGGTCGCCCCCAGCTTGGGCATGGAGAGACCGCCGGTCGCCACCACCAGCGAGTGACAGCCGATCTCACCCTTGCTGGTGGTCAACACAAAGCCTTCGTCCTGCTTGCTGACGGTGAGGATCTCGGTCTGGAACTGCAGGGTCACCCCGGCCCAGTCACACTCAGTGAGCAGCACATCGACGATATCCTTGGCACTCTCGAGACAGAACAGCTGCCCCAAGGTGCGCTCGTGATAGTTGACCCCGTGGCGGTCCACCAGATCAATAAAGTCCTGCTGGGTGTAGCGGGCCAGCGCCGACTTGCTGAAGTGGGGATTCTCCGACAGGTAGGCGTGAGCACCCGCCTGATGGTTGGTGAAGTTGCAGCGGCCACCACCACTGATGAGGATCTTGCGGCCCGGTTTCTTGGCGTTGTCGAGCACCAGCACGGAGCGGCCACGGTAGCCCGCCTGCGCCGCACACATCAATCCGGCCGCACCGGCCCCGATCACCACCACATCGACCTGCTTCATCATCACTCACTTATCAAAATAGAAACGGCACCTGGCCAGAACCGAGATTGCCTCTGGCTGACATCACAACGGTGACTGCCCACCAGAATAAACAACGGCCCTTAAAAGGGCCGTTATTGTACTGGCTGAACACTAAGTGTCCACGACTATCAGGCGTTGCTGTCCATGATGCTGGCAGGGGCGCCCTTGGCTAGTTCGGCCAGCTCCTTGTCGATGAAGTAGAGGCCTTTGCCATCTTCACCTACCAGACCCAGACGGTCGACGATGCTCTTGAACAGCTTCTCCTCTTCATGCTGCTCGGCCACATACCACTGCAGGAAATTGAATGTGGAGTAGTCCTGGGTGGTGAAGGCTACGTGGGCCAGCCCATTGATGCACTTGGTGATGTGATACTCGTGCTCCAGGGTGGTACGGAACACGTCGCCCAGCGACTTGAACTCGTGGGGAGGGGCATCGATGGCACCCAGCTTGGGCATGGCGCCGGTCTCGCTCACATAGGTGAACAGACGCTCCATGTGCTGGCGCTCCTCGACCGCGTGCTGACGCAGGAAGGTCGCCGCCCCTTCAAAGCCCTTGTCTTCGCACCAGGCACTCATCTGCAGATAGAGATTGGAGGAGTAGAACTCCAGGTTAATCTGCTCGTTCAACTTCTCGATCATGGCTTGGGCCAGCATCTTGTTTCTCCTCAGTGATTTGGTATCGATTGTCGCCACACTCCCGCCGCGAATCAACCCGCCAACGAGAGGGAGATCCCGTTTCTTTCAGCTCAGGGGGTCAGCTCGCCAAGGGAGGCGACATCCACCGGCGCAGCATAATCGACGCCCGGCAGCTCGAAGCCGTTGAGCTGCATGAAATCCTGCCGCAGCCCGGCAAAGTCCCCCAGCACGTGGAAATTGTCCGGCGTCACCTTGGGCCAGAGCGCCGAGACAGCGGCCTGAATGGCCGGGTCGAGTTCGTGGTCATCCATCCGGATCAGCCGGTTGCCATCGGCCACCACCCCATTGGGCCCGTACATCTTGGCGGCGAACAGTCGCTGCATCTGCTCGATGCAGCCTTCGTGCACACCGCGCTCCTTCATCACCCCCATCAACAAGCCGAGATAAACCGGCAGCACCGGAATATAGGCGCTCGCCTTGGTCACCAGCGCCTTGCAGACCGACACCCAGGCGTGACCGCCAATCTCGGCCAGTTGCAGGTTGATGGTCTCGGCGGTGGCGTGCAGATGCTCCTTGGCATAACCGATGGTGCCATCCCGATAGAGGGGATAGGTGGATTCGGGGCCGATGTAGGAGTAGGCCACGGTTTGCGCACCGGGGGCCAGACAACCGGCCTGCTGCAACGCCTGCATCCAGAGCTGCCAATCCTCGCCCCCCATCACAGTGACGGTATCGCGGATCTCCTCCGGCGTGGCGGGCGCCAGCGACTGCTGCACCAGCGTATCGCGCTCCAGATCCAGCCCCCAGCCGCTGAACGGCTGGCCGGTAGTCTTGAGCACGGAGCGCACTTGCGTGCCGTCAGGCAGCACCCGGATACCGCTCGCGAGCGAATAGATCACCAGATCCACCTGCCCCAGCTGCTGGCGGATGGTGTCGATGGCCTGCTGGCGCATGCCGTCGGAGAAGGCATCACCGATCAGGTTGATGGCGATACGCCCCTCCTGCTCCGCCTCCTTGCGAAACCAGATGTTGTTGTACCAACCGGCACTGCCCAGCCCCTTGTCAGAGGGGCCCCGCTCGAAGGAGATGCCGATAGTGTCGGCCCCCGCGCCGAAGGCGAGCGCAATGCGCGACGCCAGCCCGAAACCGGAGGAGGCCCCCAGCACCAGCACCCGCTTGGGCCCATTGAACGGGCCCGCAGTCTTGATGCGTTCAATCTGCTGCTGCACGGCGGCGCGACAGCCGATGGGGTGACAGTTGCGGGCAACACAACCTTGAATCTGGGGATGAATGATCATGGGAAGGCCTCCAAAGAAATTGGCTACAGCATAACCAAATCGAAAGAGATTAACTTGATGCCGGATCGTTATCAGTCAGAAAAGCCGCGGGAAATGAGGCGGATAAACAAAAGGGAGCACGTGGCTCCCCAAAGCGGTATTCAGATGCTTTTTGTTGTTTTGTGTTCATTGCGAAGCACGGGCCCATCCTATGCCTCTCCCCCCTGATCGGCAAGCCGGGGGGTGTGACCGGCGTCAAACTCCTGTTTAATTTATAGGCAAATGGTGGTTAATAACTGAGTGGCTGACCCTGTGTCACACGTCATTAAACTCATTTAAATCCCAAAACTGTGCCTGAGGCACCATTTTAGTTTCAGCAGAGATTGGTATAGTGGGCTGAAGGATCGGTAAGGAGAACCCCCATGAGTGGAACAACCTATTACAAGCATATTCTGGCCGCGATCGACCTCTCTGAAGACAACCGCAAGGTGATCGACAAAGCAGTCGACAGAGCCCGCTCCAACGGCGCCAAGCTGTCGGTTATCCATGTCGATGTGGACCTCAAGGATCTCTACACCGAGATGATCGATATCGATATCGACAACGTGCAGGATCAGGTGATCGCCGAAGCGAAAGAGAAGCTGGAGGCCTTCCTCGCTTCGGTGGACTACCCCATCGAGAAGAAGCTGGTGATCTGCGGCGATTTGAGCGAGCGGGTCAATCAGGCAGTCAAGGAGTACGAGATCGACCTGCTGGTGTGCGGCCATCGCCAGAGCTTCTGGAGCCTGCTCACCTCCAGCGCCCGTCAGCTGATGAATACAGTGCCCTGCGATCTGCTGGTCGTCCCCTTGCAGAAGTAATGAAACCGGCGTAGTTTGATTTGCTATGAACATGACCGCATTCAATCACAACTACTGGTGGTGCTGCTCCTAAACAGGCGGCACCGCGTTTCTATATGTAAATTTCCCAAAGAAAACACCGTGACCGCCGAGAGGCGGTCATTGTTTTTATCCCTTTGTCGCCTCCCGGCTCACCCAACTGGAGAGAGTGACATGCACAACCCCGTAATCCTGACTGGCGATCGTCCCACCGGCAAACTGCACATCGGCCACTATGTCGGCTCCCTGCGCCAGCGCGTCGAAGCCCAGCACCACTACCGTCAATTCGTGATGATCGCCGACTTACAGGCGTTGACCGACAACGGCCACAACCCGGCCAAGGTGACCGACAACGTGCTGGAGGTGATGGCTGACTATCTGGCGGTCGGTCTCGACCCGGCCAAGACCACCTTCTGCCTGCAGAGCGCCCTGCCCGCCCTCGCCGAGCTCACCTGCTACTACCTCAATCTGGTCAGCGTCGCCCGGCTGGAGCGCAACCCCACCGTCAAGGCGGAGATCCAGCAAAAAGGGTTCGAACGCACGCTGCCGGCCGGTTTTCTGGTCTATCCGGTGAGTCAGGCCGCCGACATCACCGCCTTTCGCGCCAGCCACGTGCCGGTCGGGGAAGATCAGCTGCCGATGCTGGAACAGACCAACGAGATCGTCCGCCGCTTCAACTCTCTGGTAGGCAAAGAGGTGCTGACCGAATGCCAGCCGATCCTGAGCGACACCGGCCGCCTGCCCGGCATCGACGGCAAGGCCAAGATGTCCAAGTCTCTCGGCAACACCATAGAGCTCGGCATGTCGGCGGAAGAGGTCAAACAGGCGGTGTTCGCCATGTATACCGACCCCAACCACCTCAAGGTGAGCGATCCGGGTCAGGTGGAGGGAAATACGGTGTTCGCCTATCTCGATGCCTTCCACCCCGACAAGGAGCTGGTCGCCGAGATGAAGGCCCACTACCGGCGCGGCGGACTGGGGGACATGCGCTGCAAGCAGGTGCTCAATGACTGCCTGCAGACCCTGCTCGCCCCGATGCGGGAGCGCCGGGCCGCGGCCATCGCCGACAAGAAGATGCTGCTGGAACTGCTCTATCAGGGCACCGAGCAGGCTCGCATCATCACCGATGAGGTATTGGCGGAGGTGAAAAGCGCCATGGGGCTCGACTACTTCGCCAGCATCCGCTGAGCGGGAGTCCCGAGCGCATCGTCGCCGTAGAGGTCGAACACCAGCTGGTGCAGCAGGCTCTTGAACCAGCCGATCGCCTCGTCGTGGGCGGTGAGCGGGTGCCCCGCCATCAGGTAGACGATGGGGATGGCGGGGTCGAGCTGGTGCATCCGCAGCGGGTAGTAGCGGCAGAAGTGGCGTCCGATCATCTCGGGCACCACCACCAGATAGCGGCCGGTCGCCATCAGCGGCGGCACCGCCATAAAGCTTGGCAACCGCACGCCCAGCTCCCGCTCCACCCCGAAGCGGGCCAGCCAGAGCTCCACCATCGCCTGACTGTGACCCCAGCTGGAGGTGTGGATGTGGGGGCGGCTCACCAGCTCGACCGGGGTCAGCACATCGGGCAACTCGCTACCGAGTGGCGACAGGCAGACCAGCGGGTTGTTGAACCACTCCTCCCGCCACAAACGGGGTGAGAGGTGATTCGCCCCGGCGAAACCGATCACCAGATCCAGCTCACCCTTTTCCAACTCCCGCTCGTAGTCGCTGTCCGCCAGCTCGCACACCTCAAGCCGACAGTGAGGGGCCTGCCGATGGAGCCGCTCCACCAGCACCGGCACCAGTCCGTGCTCCACCGAGCCCGGGGTGGCGATACGGAAAATCCGCCGTGCGGTAGCGGGATCAAACCCCTTGGCCTGCCGCAATCCCTGCTCCAGCATCGCCAGCGCCTGCCGCACCGGACCGGCCAGCGCCTTGGCTCGCTCGGTCGGCATCATCTCGCGCCGACTCATCACAAACAGCGGGTCATCCAGCGCCACTCGCAGCCGCCCCAAGGCGTGACTGACGGTGGATTGGGAGAGATGCAGCCGTTCGGCGGCACGGGTGACATTGCGCTCCTGCATCAGCATGTCGAATACGGCGAGCAGGTTGAGGTCGAGACGGGCGAGCGAGCTATCCATCGATATTAGCCATAGTTAAATGCCAACAATTCATTTTTACCATAGTAACAGATTGCCTAGAATGCGCTGGCTTAATACATCGGAGATTCAAATGCGTAGCTATCTGTTATTGCTGGCCATTGGCCTGCTGTGGGGTTCCCAGTTCATTTTCATGCACCAGGCCGTTGCCGAGTTGCCCCCCATTCTGGTGGCTGCCGGTCGTGCCCTGTGCGGCAGCCTGACCCTGGGTCTGCTCTGCCTGTTCATGCGACTCAAGAGTGAGCACACCCCGTGGCGCACCTATATGCTGATCGCCCTGCTGGATGCCACCATCCCCTTCATCATGGTCGCCTGGGGCCAGCAATATGTGGATAGCGCCATCGCCGCCGTGGTCATGGGTTGTATCCCGTTTGTGACCATTCTGGCTGCACCGCTGTTTATTTCTGGTGAAAGAATCACCAAAACCGGACTGCTTTCCGTGATCATCGGCTTTGCCGGTGTACTCACCCTGTTCTGGCCGAAACTCTCCCAGGGCATGAACGCCGGTCTGCTCGGTGCCATGGCCATCCTGCTGGGTGCCAGCTGCTTCGCCATCGGTCTGCTGATGATCAAGCGCTTCGCCAAGGACCATCCGGTCGTGGTCGCCCGCAATATCCTGATCTCCTCGGCAATCCAGTTGCTGTTGGTCGCCCCCTTCATGGTTGACCTCAGCAGCCTGACCCTGCCGAGCACCCAGGCCCTGAGTGCGATCACCGTGCTGGGTACCCTCTGTACCGGTCTGGTCTACTTCCTCTACATGGCGCTGATCCAGAAGGCCGGCCCGACGTTCGCCTCCTTCAGCAACTATCTGGTGCCGCTGTTCGGCGTGATGCTGGGTGCCCTGTTCCTCGGCGAGCAGATCCACCCCACCACCGGCGTGGCCCTGGCCCTGATCCTCGGCTCGGTCGCCATGAACCAGTGGGCCCAGCAGCGTCGTGTACAGCGTGAGGCAACCCTATGTCAGGCATCCTGACCACACTGTGCGGTGGTCTGGTGCTGATTGCCGGCTGGCAGTATCGCCAGCGGCTGGCCGGGATCCTGGGCCTGCTGATGGTACTGCTGCCCTGGTTCTTCGATAGCAAGCTGCAAGCCATGCTGAGCTATGCCCTGAATGCCTGAAGTCCATCTCTGAATGTGTGACGAGAGTCTATCTCTCCTGTTTTTGGGACTGTTTTAAAAAACCTCCGATTTGTCCCCCGCTACCGGCGCTCTGCGCCGGTTTTTTTATGCCTGCCAGCCGGCGTCAGATCAGATAGCGATAGCTGAGTCGCTCGTTCTTGCGCGGCCCGCTGATCTGCCAGCTCAGCAGAAAACCACCGTCGATCTCGGTCAACTCGGCGCTGTAGTGATCCGCCCCGCACAGATGGGGCTCGGCGGTCAGCCAGCGGCCATCTCCTTGTGGCAGCAACTCGAACAGTTCGACCGGCGCTTCATAACGCAGATGGGAGAGACGGATCCCCCGTTCGCTACGCTGCCACCAGAAGCGGTTGTGCATGGCGAGTTCCCTGCCATGAGGCGTGATGTAACGGCCCTGCTCGTTAAATAGCCAGCCCCCCTGATGATCGGTCACCTGCACACGCCCCTCGCCGCGACCACTCCAGTCGGTCGCCGACCCCTCGCCATTGCTGGCGGTGAAGGAAAATGCTCCGACCTGTGGCAATCGCGCCCATAAACGCTGGATTGCCGCTTCCATCTCGGCCATCATAGCCCCCTCAAAAATTGACAACTGATGATAAATCAAACACATGAACTACTTGATAGGGGTCACCCTGCTCTGGTCATTCTCCTTCAGCCTGATCGGGGTCTACCTCGCTGGCCAGGTGGATGCCTACTTCTCGGTGCTGACCCGCATCGCCCTCGCCAGTCTGGTGTTTCTCCCCTTCCTGCGCCGCCGCTGGCTGCGACCCGCTCTGGCAGGCAAACTGATGGCTCTCGGTGCCATCCAGCTCGGCATCATGTATCTCTTCTACTACCACTCCTTCCTGCTGCTGACGGTACCGGAAGTGCTGGTCTTTACCATCTTCACCCCCATCTACGTCACCCTGCTCCACGATCTGCTGGAAGGGCGCTTCAAGCCCACCTATCTGTGGGGCGCCCTGCTGGCGGTGCTCGGGGCTGCCGTCATCCGCTTCGACGGCCTGACCGAAAGCTATGTGCTGGGATTTCTGGTGGTGCAGGGGGCCAACCTCTGTTTCGCCCTGGGTCAGGTGGGCTACAAGGTACTGCTGGCACGGGAGGCGGAGCAACCGCCGCAACTGGCTGTGTTCGGCTGCTTCTATCTGGGGGCGCTGGTGATCGCCCTGCCCGCCTGGTGGCTGCTGGGCAAGCCGCAATACCCAACGTCAGGGTTGCAGTGGGGCATTCTACTTTGGCTGGGGGTGGGAGCCTCCGGCCTCGGCTACTTCCTCTGGAACAAGGGGGCGACGCTGGTCACCAGCGGGGTGCTGGCCATCATGAACAATGCGCTCATTCCGGCCGGCTTGCTGGTCAATCTGCTGCTCTGGGGCAAGGATACCGACCTGACCCGACTGACCATCGGCGGCCTGCTGATGCTGGCCTCGCTCTGGGTCTGCCAGCGTGACAAGCGCGGCCAACCCTGACCACACTCAGCCGACAACGGTATTGTGCTCCCGTCTGGCCTGACTGTGACAGCTGGCCAGCCGGGCCAGCAGATGATCGAGCTGCTCGCCAGCCTGACTCTGCACCAGCCCGATGCTGACGGTGACCGGCCGCTGTGACAGCAGGCTGGCATCGGCAATCTCGAGGCGCAGCCGCTCGGCGATCTCCAGCGCACTCATCCGCTCGGTCTGGGAGAGCATCAGGATAAAACCGTCCTCATCCCAGCGGGCGAAGGGATCTTCCCGCCGCAGTTCGTGACGCACGATACGCGCCAGCTTGGCCAGCATGGCGTCGCAGGCAGCTTCACCAAACAACTGCTGGATTTTGGCCATGTGATCGACCGAAAACTGCAGCAGACTGAAAGTGCCGCTCTCGGTGGCCAGCCGCTCTTCAAGCAGTTGCTCGAAACGGCCACGGCTCTCCAGTCCGGTCAGCGGATCGGTGCCATGTCGCTCCTCCACCAGCACGGCAGCGGGATCGAGGTGACGGACGACCCCCAGCAGATAGCCCCGCTCATCGCGACGCATCCGCTCTTCCAGCCGGATGTAGTGACCGTGATGATGCAAAATGCGGTATTCGAGGCGCAGACCGCTGCTGCGGCCGCTCTGGCAGGCGAGCAGGGCATCTTCCAGCCGGGCGACATCGTCGGGATGAACCCGATCCAGCCAGCCAAGATCATCCGGCCAGCTCTCTCCCAATCCCAACAGGCGCAGGCAGGAGGGATCACGCTGCAGTCCATGTTGGGCTGACCAGCTCCAGATCCCCGCCTCCAGCAGCGCCATGGCATCAGACAGCAGACCCGGATCAAGCCGGGCAGTCACATCGACCAAAGGTGTCTTGAGCATTTCCATGGGGCGCCTCGAAACAGGATCTGAATACCTGCTCAATAAGTAACATTGGCGTTCACGCCGAGCAACAGGGTCAGAGCGCTTTTCCCTGATACCCGTTCATCAAGGTCTGCCAGTTCTCCGGTACGAAGTGGAAACTGGTGTGCAGTTGAGACTCTTTATTGAATGAACGGAGCAAGCGTTCCAGATTGGCCTTCTGCCATTCGCCGGGGGAGCGGATCGCCCCCTTGTCAAAATCGATCACCCACACCTTGCCCTCTTTATCGAGCAACAGGTTATGGCTGTTGAGATCGGCGTGATAGACCCCGGCATCGTGCAGCTGACGCACTGTCTGACCTATCTTGTGCCACACCTCGGTCACCACCGGCCCCTGCTTGAGCAGCGCCACCATATCCTTGGCACCGCGAATTCGCTCGATCAGGATATCGGCGCGATAGAAGGGGCCCTGTTTGACCATACGGGCGCCAAACGGACGCGGCACCGGCAGCCCCAGCTCGCACAGCTTGGCCAGCAGGGTGTATTCGGCCATGGCGCGGCTCGACTCGACCCCTTCGAACCAGAAGCGATCCCGCACCACCTTGCCCACCATACCGCCGCGATAGTAGTGGCGCAGCACCAGATGGCGGGACTCATCCTTGACGAACCAGGTCACTCCCCGTCCGATGGAGGTTCCCACCACCTGACGGTTGTTCTGCCACCAGGCAGGATCGAATAACTGGGGAGATGGGTCGCGAAAGGCCCCTTCGGCATACCAGCAGATCTGGTTGTGTTCGGTCTGTACTCGCATCGTGGAGATCCCGCTCGGTGGGTCGTTGATCGCCCCTGTTTATGGGCGATGAGGCTGCGACTATGGCATGCCCGCAACATGTGCCAGCCATGGCGGCTGCTATTCAGGTGGCAAAGCCCGGCTGACGATTGTGCGCAATTTTACAATCCACAGGGGAGTTTGCATAATGCCATCCACCCTTTTTGCCAGCCGTGCGCCACATCATGCCGCTATTTCAAACGCCTCCCTCATCCATCTGCATTCTGCGGCTCTCCGCCATCGGGGATTGCTGCCACGCACTGGCGCTGGTGCGCGTCATCCAGCGGGAGTGGCCACAGACCCGCATCACCTGGATCACCGGCAAAATCGAGGCAACCCTGTTTGCCGATCTGCCCGGCGTCGAGGTGATCCCCTTCGACAAGAGCAAGGGATGGCGCGGCTATCGCGATCTCTGGCAGACCCTCAAGGGGCGCAATTTCGATGCCCTGCTCCACCTGCAGGCGGCGATGCGGGCCAGCATCGCGACCCTCGGCATCAAGGCCAAGGTCAAACTCGGGTTTGATCGGGAGCGGGCCAACGACGGCCAGTGGCTGTTCACCAACCACAAGGTGCCATCCCCTGCCTCTCCCCACGTGCTGGACGGTTTCCTCGCCTTTGCCAAAGAGCTCGGCATCAAGGATCTGACCCCGGATTGGCAACTGCCCATCAGCGCCGAACACCAAGCCTGGGCAAAGGAGAAAACTGGCGGCAAACCGACCCTGCTGATCTGCGCCGCCGCCAGCAAGGCCTTCAAAAACTGGACGGCTGCGGGTTATGCCGCACTGGCGGATCACGCTGCCAGCAAGGGTTTTCAGGTCTATCTCTGTGGCGGGCCGGCCAAACTGGAGCGGGATCTGGCTGCCGAGATCCGGCAACTCAGCCAGAGCAAGCCGGTCGATCTGGTTGGCCAGACCAACCTCAAGCAGCTGTTGGCGCTGATTGGCGAGGCGAGTCTGGTACTGGCCCCCGATACCGGCCCCACCCACATGGCGACCCTGGTCGGCACGCCGGTGATCGGCCTCTATGCCCACCACAATCCTGCGCGCACCGGCCCCTATCTGTGCCGCGACTACGTGGTCAGCGTCTATCAGGAGCTGGTCGAGCAGGAGACCGGCAAGCCGCTGGCCGAATTGAGCTGGCGCACCCGCCTCAAGGATCAGGAGGCCATGCGAAAAATCACCAGCGAGCAGGTGATCGCCGCCTTCGACCACCTCTGTGCAGATCGTCAGCTGCCGTAATGACAGGGCACCTCGGGAATTCCGAGCCATCAGGCAGGGATAACCTGATAGCCTCTGCCCTCAGCCAAAGGCACAATGCAGGCTGATGTGGGTTACGCTCCCGCAGCAAGCTACGAATACTTTGATCGGCTGGAATATGATTCCGGCCGTTTTTTTATTCGCCGCATTCTGGTAAAATTCGCCGCCTTTACATCCTCCTGACTCAAGAGTTTTCCGCGTTTTGCGTTTGGCTGTCTCCCTTTCGGGCACAAGACGGCGGTCTCTGCTACAACCAAAACAGCGGTTTCGATTAAAGGTAATAATATGGCGCAACAAGGCACTCTCTATATCATCTCCTCTCCGAGCGGCGCGGGTAAATCCAGTCTGCTCAATGCCTTGCTGACCAACCACAATCAAGCTGGCAAGATGCAGCTGTCGGTTTCCCACACCACTCGCGCCACCCGCCCGGGCGAAGAGCACGGCGTCCACTACCACTTCGTCCAGGTGGAAGAGTTCAAGGCGCTGATCGAACGCGGTGATTTTCTGGAGTGGGCCGAAGTGTTCGGCAACTACTACGGCACCTCACGCGCCGCCATCGAAGCCTGTCTGGCCAAGGGGATCGACGTATTCCTCGACATCGACTGGCAAGGTGCCCGCCAGATCCGCGAGCAGATGCCGACCAAATCCATTTTCATCCTGCCCCCCAGCCGCGAAGAGCTGGAACGCCGCCTGATTGGGCGCGGTCAGGACAGCGCCGAAGTGATTGCCGGCCGGATGGCGAAAGCCATTGCCGAAATGGTGCACTACGACGAGTATGACTATGTCATTATCAATGAAGACTTCGAGCAGGCGCTGTTCCAGCTCAGGTCCATTATTGAGTGCCAACGGCTGGAGATGCGTCACCAGCAACAGGCTCAAAAAAACTTGCTGCAACAGCTACTGGCAGAGTAAGCCAAAAACAAGTAAACTTTTGCGTCATTTTTAAACACTGCTTTTCTAAATACAGAAAGCCCAAACACTGGAGTCCTGCATGGCACGCGTTACTGTAGAAGATGCTGTAAAACAGGTAGGTAACCGTTTTGACCTGGTGCTGGTCGCCGCGCGCCGCGCTCGTCAAATCGCGGTACAAGGCAAAGATCCCCTGGTCGACGAAGAGAACGACAAGCCGACTGTGATCGCCCTGCGTGAGATCGAGCTGGGTCTGGTGAACAATCAAGTGATGGACACCCAGGACCGCTACGAACAGCAAGAGCAGGAAGCCGCCGAGCTGGCTGCCGTTGCTGCCATCGCCGAAGGCCGCGGTTAAGTTATTCCTCCGGTTGGCACCCGCCCGGGTGCCGACTGTTCATCCCCATTTACAACCGCTCGAAAACCTCGCAAACTCAGGGCTATACCCTCAATTCCACGAATTGCCGTTTCACCGCTGCGGGGACTGTCTTGTATTTATTTGAAAACCTTAAAGAAATAGCCAGTTCCTACCTGCCACCAGAGCAGGTTGAGAAGCTCAAGCAAGCCTATGTGGTGGCCCGTGATGCCCACCAGGGTCAGATGCGTTCCAGTGGCGAACCCTACATCACCCACCCTGTGGCCGTTGCCCGAATCCTGGGCGACATGCGCCTCGATCATGAAACCCTGATGGCCGCCGTGCTGCACGATGTCATCGAGGATACTCCGATCACCAAGGCCGATCTGGCCGAACAGTTTGGCGATGCGGTCGCCGAGCTGGTGGCCGGGGTCTCCAAGCTCGACAAGCTGAAGTTTCGCGATCGCAAAGAGGCTCAGGCCGAGAACTTCCGCAAGATGGTGATGGCGATGACCCAGGATATCCGGGTCATTCTGATCAAGCTGGCCGACCGCACCCACAATATGCGCACCTTGGGCTCGCTGCGGCCGGACAAGCGCCGCCGCATTGCCCGGGAAACCCTCGAAATCTTCGCCCCAATAGCCAACCGCCTCGGTATTCACACCATGAAGAACGAGCTGGAAGAGCTGGGCTTCGAGGCGCTCTATCCGATGCGATCGCGGGTATTGCGCGAATCGGTGCGCCGCGCCCGTGGCAATCGCCGCGAGATCATCGACTCCATCCAGAGCGAAATCAGCGGTCGCCTGAAAGAGGCGGGGATCGAACATCAGGTCAGTGGCCGCGAGAAGAATCTGTTCTCCATCTACAACAAAATGGAGAAAAAAGAGCTGCAATTTCATGAGGTAATGGATATCTACGCCTTTCGGGTCAAGGTGAAGGACATAGATACCTGTTACCGGGTGCTGGGGCAGATGCACAGCCTCTACAAACCGCGCCCCGGCCGCTTCAAGGATTACATCGCCATCCCAAAGACAAACGGCTACCAGTCGCTGCACACCTCGCTGGTGGGGCCGCACGGGGTACCGGTCGAGGTGCAAATTCGCACCGAGTTCATGGATCAGATGGCCGACAAAGGGGTTGCTGCCCACTGGGCCTACAAGCAGGATGGCGACAGCTCGGGCACCACGGCCCAGATCCGCGCCCAGCGCTGGATGCAGAGCCTGCTGGAATTGCAGCAGAGCGCCGGCAGCTCCTTTGAATTTATCGAAGGGGTCAAAACCGACCTCTTCCCCGACGAGATCTACGTGTTCACGCCGGAGGGACGCATCATGGAGCTGCCCGCTGGCGCCACGCCGGTGGACTTTGCCTATACGGTGCACACCGACATCGGCCACGCCTGCGTCGGTTCGCGGGTCGACCGCCACCCCTACCCGCTCAGCAGCCCGCTACACTCGGGCCAGACGGTGGAGATCATCACGGCGCCGGGGGCTCGCCCCAATGCAGCCTGGCTCAACTTCGTGGTGACCACCAAGGCTCGCTCCAAGATCCGCCAGTTCCTCAAGAACCTGCGCACCGAAGAGTCGGTGGTGCTGGGTCGCCGCCTGCTCAACCATGCGCTGGGCGCCAAGAATATCGAAGACATCCCCGAGCCGCGCATCAAGCAGGTGCTCGCCGATACCAAACATGAGAATCTGCAGGGACTGCTGGCCGATGTGGGCCTCGGCAACGCCATGAGTGTCATGGTGGCGCGCCGCATGCTGGGGGATGAACTGCCGCCGGAAGAGCAACCCAAGTCCAGCAGCAAGAAGATGCCGATCAAGGGTGCCGACGGCATGCTGGTCACCTTCGCCAACTGCTGCCGCCCCATCCCGGGAGATGCCATTATCGCCCATATCAGTCCGGGCAAGGGTCTGGTGATCCACCAGGAAGCCTGCCGCAACATCAAGGGCTACAGCAAGGAGCCGGACAAGTACCTGCCAGTGCAGTGGGAAGTGGACAAGGAGCAGGAGCAGGAGTTCCGCACCGGTATCAGCATCGAGATCGTCAACCATCAGGGTGCGCTGGCCGAGCTGGCCAACGTGATTGCCGCCACCGGCGCCAACATTCACGCCATCAGCACCGAAGAGAAGGATGGCCGGGTCTATCAGGTCAGCCTGCTCATCACAACCAAGAGCCGCATCCACCTGGCCAACATCATGCGCAAGATCCGCGTGATGCCCAACGTGCTCAAGGTGAGCCGACAGAAGAACTGAACACAGGCGGCGCAAGCCGCCTGCTGCTTTTATAGAGACAAGCCATGACCCCCGAACGCTTCAAGCGCATCACCGACATGCTGGCCCAGCGTCAGCTCGATTTGACCGTCTGCATGGAAGAGGTCCATAAACCCCACAATCTGGCCGCCATCGTGCGTACCGCCGATGCCATCGGCATCCACCGGGTACACGCCGTCTGGCCCAAAACCTGGATCCACAAGCGCAAGGGCACCGCCCGCGGCAGCCAGAACTGGGTGGATGTAAAACTGCACCCGGACATCGGCAGCGCCGTTGCCGAGCTGAAAGCCTCCGGCATGCAGATCCTGGCGACTCACCTCTCCGACAGCTCCGTCGATTTTCGCGCTATCGACTACACCAAACCGACCGCCATTCTGGTGGGTCAGGAGAAACACGGCATCGGTGAAGAGGCGCTGGCGCTGGCCGACCACCATATCGTCATTCCCATGGTGGGCATGGTGCAGTCCCTCAACGTCTCGGTGGCTGCCGCCGCCATCCTCTACGAAGCGCAGCGTCAGCGCGAGCTGGCCGGTTGCTATCAGCGCGGCTGCCCGCTCACGCTGGAGGAGCAGAACAGCATCCTGTTCGAGGGGGGTTATCCTATCTATGCCCAGCTCTGCAAAGAGAAAGAAATGCCCTACCCCCAGCTCGGCCCGGCCGGTGAAATTCTGGCGGACGAAGAGTGGTGGCAGCGGATGCAGCTGACCCGCAAAGGGTGGGCGCAGCAGAGCGAGCAGGACGACCTACAGGAGGAGTGATGGAGAACCCTTTTGGCAGCTGGCTGGAATCGCAAATCATCCGGGATCACCTGACCAACCCGAACATAGAGGCCGGCGACTACAGCTACTACTCCGGCTACTACCACGGCAAGCCGTTCGAGGATCACTGCGTCCGTTACCTGCTCGGCGATGGCTCGACCCGCGACACCTGGGAGAGCGGCCTCTGGGGCGAGGTGGATCGGCTGATCATCGGCAAGTTCTGCTCCATCGGCTCGGGCGCCACCTTCATGCTGGCGGGCAATCAGGGCCACCGGCTGGATTGGGTTTCCACCTTCCCGTTCAACCCCGACACCTTTGGCGAAGGGGCCCGCAGCGGCTTTCTGCGCAAGGGAGACACCCGGATTGGCAACGATGTCTGGATCGGCTCGGAAGCGATGATCATGCCCGGCATCACCATAGGTGACGGCGCCGTCATCGCCACCCGCGCCGTGGTGACCAGGGATGTGGCCCCTTACACCATAGTCGGCGGCAACCCGGCCCAACCGATCCGCCGCCGTTTCAGCGATGAGCAGATCCTCATGCTGCAAGAGATGCAGTGGTGGGACTGGCCCCTGCCCCGCTTGCAAGCCAGCATGGCGCTACTCTGCTCGGGGGATATCGCCGCCCTTTATCACCATTGGCAACAGGAGTGTGCCTGATGAAACCCCTCTCTCTTTCCCTGTTGGCCCTGACCCTGTTTTCTGCCGGAGCCCTTGCCGTGACCAATACCTATCAGCTCACCAGCGAAGCCGATGTACCCAGCCTCTACCAGCAAACCCTGCCCGACTTCTGGCGCCAGCATGCGGTGGAAGGAGAGTTTAAGGGCAAGGATGGCGTAACCATCCGCTATGCCGCGCTACGGCAAGCCAAGGTCGATCGCGCCATCCTGATCGTCAATGGCAGGGTCGAGAGCTACCTCAAGTATCAGGAGCTGGCGTGGGATCTCTGGCGTCAGGGCTACAGCCTCTATCTCATCGACCATCGTGGTCAGGGGATGTCCGACCGGATGCTGAATGACCCGCAGAAGGGATATGTCGACCAGTTCGACGATTATGTGGTCGATCTCAAGCAGTTTCACGACCAGATAATCATGGCGGACCAGCCTGCAAAGCTGTTCCTGCTGGCCCACTCCATGGGCGGCGCCATCTCGGCCCGCTATCTGGAACGCTGGCCCGATGATATCAAGGCGGCCGTGCTCTCCTCCCCCATGCTGGGCATCAATCTCGGCGGTCTGCCCAAGTGGCTGGCCAAGGGATTGGCGAGCACCATAGGCACGGTCGGCGGCTGGCTTGGCGAGCCTCCCTACGGCCCCGGTCAGGGCGCCTATCAGGATCACGGCTTTGCCGATAACGAGCTGACTCACAGCCAGCCCCGCTATCAAGCCTTCCGCCAAATCTACGAGCAGCACCCGCAGATCAAGCTGGGTGGCGCGACTGCCCACTGGATTTATCAGGGGATCACCGGTGCCGATGCCGCCATCGCCGATGCGGGCGCCATCAAAACCCCGCTGCTGGTGCTGCAAGCTGGCAAGGACAGCGTGGTGGACAATGCCGCGCAGGAACGCTTCTGCACCATTGCCAAGTGCGAAGGGGGCAAACCGCTGCGCATCGAGGGGGCCTGGCACGAACTGTTTATCGAATCCGATGACAAACGCCAGCCCGCCCTGACCGCGATGGTCGACTTTTTCGCCCGCTTCTGAGCTGGCTATTTTTTGTAACCCTAAATAAATGGGGTGACAGTGCGGGCTAAGGTAAACTGCCCCTGTTTTCAATCGATGCCGAGGTAATGATGTTCAAGGTAGTTGTATCCGATCTCGATGGCACTCTGCTCAACAAGCAGCACCAGATCTCTCCCCGTACCCGGGATACCCTGCACCGCCTGGTAGAACAAGGTGTGAAATTCGTGGTCGCCACCGGCCGTCATCATGTTGACGTTCGCAGCTTCCGCGATGCGCTGGGGATGGACATCTACCTCATTACTTCCAATGGCGCCGTGGTCCATGACAAACAGGACCAGCTGATTTTCAACCAGCCGCTGCCGACCGAGATCGCCGCCGAACTGATTGCACTGGAGCGAGATCCCTCTATCCACCTCAATGTCTATCAGGGTGATGATTGGGTGGTGGAAGAGGAGCTGCCTTGGTTGCTGCAGTTCCACGACGAGTCAGGGTTCACCTACCGTCTGGTCGATGACCTGAAACAGGAACCGAAAGAGCAGATCAACAAGGTGTTCTACATCGGTGACCACGAGAAGCTGCTGAAGATTGAGGCGCACCTCAACCAGCGTTACGGCGATCAGCTCAACGTCACTTTCTCCCTGCCGGACTGCCTCGAAGTGATGCACGCCGGGGTGCACAAGGGCAATGCGGTGCGTGCCGTGCTGGAGCAGAACGGTTTCGACATGTCGGAGGCGATCGCATTCGGCGATGGCATGAACGACCTCGAGATGCTGACTATGGTGGGGCGCGGCATCGTGATGGGTAACGCCCATGACCGCCTGAAAATGGCGCTGCCGGAGTACGAGCAGACCCTCACCTCCGATGAAGATGGCGTCGCCGTCTATCTGGAGAAGCTGTTCGAGCTGGAGAGCGTCAGCGCCGCCTGATCCTCTTCAGCCCGCCATCCGATTCAGCAAAGCCTCACCATGTGAGGCTTTGTTTTTTCAGGGTTTCCAGCCAGGGATTGGGCCGCTGCCAGCTGAAGCTCTGGTTCGCTCCGCCGTAGCATTCAGCCAGCCGCAGCGGCGTGCCGGGGGTATGGCGTCGCCCGGCCACATCGAGGCAGCGAGAGACCTTGCTGTTGAAAAGCCTGTCTTTCTGCCACTCCCACTGCGCCTGACCGTCACAGGGTGCCAGCATCACTTCGCTGTCGTTTTTGGCTTGCAAACAGAGATCCTGCAGACGCAACTCACCCAGATCCCACTCGAACAGTTGATCGTCTTTTCCGCTGCAAGGTTGTGCCAACACCTTCTGTTGGGACACCGCAACGCAAAAATCACCGCTGGTCAGCAAGGGGGAAAGCACCCGGTCCTCCGACGGTATCGAAGCGATTGAGTCCATCATTTCATCGGTTGATGGCGGCTTGATGGTACATCCTCCCAGCAACAAGGCGACCAGCAGGGCGGGAGAGCAAGCAAGGGAAATTTTGTTATTCATGGAAAATGCCTGAAATGGGCCGATGACATCCGTTTGTCAGTGACTCGAGGCTGAAGCATAACCGAAAGGTTGGGCACTCTGCCCTGATAGAGTGTAAACAGACGTAACAGAGAAAGCGTGCAGGCGCAGTAAAGGCCGGAAAGCAAAAAACCTCGCCGAAGCGAGGTTTTTCTAAATGTGGTCGGTGATAAAGGATTCGAACCTTTGACCCTCTGGTCCCAAACCAGATGCGCTACCGGGCTGCGCTAATCACCGATGCTATTCAAAAATAGTGCTTTTCAAAAAACAAAGACGACCTGATGGTCATCCTCGTCATACAGCAAGTATGGTGCGAAGAGAGGGACTCGAACCCTCACACCCGGGGGGCACTAACACCTGAAGCTAGCGCGTCTACCAATTCCGCCACCTTCGCGTACCTGACAAGCTGTAAAATGGGGTGGCTGATGGGGCTCGAACCCACGACAACCGGAATCACAATCCGGGACTCTACCAACTGAGCTACAGCCACCACAGCTGTTTTCGTTCCACAACAACGCCCGTTTAACCGACGCACTTTTGATGGTGCGCCCGACAGGATTCGAACCTGTGACCTCTGCCTCCGGAGGGCAGCGCTCTATCCAGCTGAGCTACGGGCGCTACGCTGTCGAACGGGGCGCATTATTAATGATGGTTGCTGGTTTGTCTACACTTTTCTGTCACCGAAACACCGTTCGTTGTTTTTTCAAGCACATTGCGCACTTTTCTTCCACTATTCCCCTGCTGACAGCCAAAAAGGGGCAGATCGCAGTCGCAAATCGCCTTGCTGCCTTGACTTGATTTGATGCCCATCTAGAATGAATGAACGTTCATTCAATCGAAAGTCACACTGATGATTCTGGATAAAAAAGAGAGCATCTTCAACGCGGCCCATGAGGTGCTGGGTGAACGGGGTTTTCATGGTCTGTCGATTGCAGAAGTCGCCAAGAAGGCCAATGTTGCCACCGGCACCATCTATCGCTACTTCGGCGACAAGGATGATCTGATCCGGCAACTGCACCAGCACACTATCTTGCAGTGTGTGCCCATGGTCATGGCCGATGTAGCAATCGATAAAGTTTCATTTCAACAATTTCGCCAATTATGGCTCAATATTCATGCCATTTTTGTTAACGAACCCAACGCTATCCGGTGCAAATTGCAGTACGAGAGCTCTCCGCTAGGGGCAGAATTGGAGACCAATCCTGTCATTCTGGCCGCCTGGGAGCCTCTGGACCGATTTTTTGAACAGGGCGTTGAACAAGGATTGTTTATTGATTTACCGATACGGGCACTCCAGGTGTTGAGTCTGGACAGTGTCATGCATCTGGCCCTGCAGTGCAGGGTGCACAACATCACGCTGACCGAATCGCAGTTGGAAACCGCGATCCGGGCCAGCTGGAATGCCATTTTATCCCCCAATCTTTCCACCTCAGGAGCCTGTTCATGAAAAAGTGGATGGCCATTATGTTGCTGATAGCGATCGCCTTGTTTGGCAGCGTCATCGGCTTCAATTTGTTCAAACAGAAGATGATTGCCCAATATATGGCCAACCGGCCGGAACCCGAGTTCCCCGTCACCGCCATGGTGACCAAGGCGCAGGATTGGGTACCGACCATCGAAGCGATCGGCTTCATCGAGCCGAATCAGGGGGTGACCCTCTCCACCGAACTGGCCGGTACCATTGACGCCATCACCTTCGAGTCGGGCAAACCGGTCAAGGCTGACCAGCTGCTGCTCAGCCTGGACTCCACCGTGGAGCGGGCCAATCTGCGCGCCTCCCAGGCCAAGCTGCCGGCGGCAAAAGCCAAGTTCGATCGTTTCCAGAACCTCTACAAGACCAGCTCCATCTCCAAAGAGCAACTGGATGAGGCGGAAGCGGCCTATCGCTCACTGGAAGCAGATATCGAGAGTCTGAAGGCGACCATTGCCCGTCGTGAAGTCCGTGCGCCCTTTAGCGGCGTGGTCGGCCTGCGCAATGTGTTCCTCGGTCAGTATCTGCAGCCGGGCACAGATATCGTGCGCCTGGAAGATACCAGCGTGATGCGCCTGCGCTTCACCGTGCCCCAGACCGATATCTCCAAAATCAAGCTGGGCCAGACCATCAAGATCAATGTGGATGCCTATCCGCAAACCCAGTTTGACGGTCATATCACCGCCATCGAGCCTGCGGTCAACTTCCAGAGCGGCCTGATCCAGGTACAGGCAGACATTCCGAACAACGACGGTCAGCTGCGTTCCGGTATGTTCGCCCGCGCCAGCATCATTCTGCCGACGGTGAAAGATCAGATCGTGATCCCGCAGACCGCTATCTCCTTCACCCTTTACGGTCAGAACGTCTACGTGCTCAAAGAGGGCGAAGAGACCGACAAAGAGGGTAACAAGGTGAAAGTGCTGCGAGCCAAGCAGGTTGTGGTCAAGGCCGGTGAGCGCCGTGGCAACGATGTGCATGTGCTCTCCGGCATCCAGGCCGGTGACCAGATCGTACTGTCGGGTCAGGTTCGCCTGAGCAACGACACCAAGGTGCATGTGGTCGAGAACGATGCCCTGGCCGTTCCGGCACAAACCCCGATGCTGTAAGCGCGGAGATCTGCGATGCGATTTACTGACATATTTATAAAACGGCCTGTGCTGGCGATCTCGCTCAGCTTCCTGATCGCCTTGCTGGGCTTTCAGGCCATCTTCAAGATGCAGGTACGGGAATACCCCGAGGTGACCAACACGGTGATCACCGTCAGCACTGGCTACTATGGCGCCAGTTCTGATCTGATCCAGGGGTTCATCACCCAGCCGCTGGAACAGGCGGTCGCGCAAGCCGACAACATCGACTTCATGACCTCCTCCAGCCAGCTGGGTAGCTCCACCATCACTGCATACATGAAGCTCAATACCGACCCCAACGCCGCGCTGTCCGATATACTGGCGAAGGTGAACTCGGTGCGCTCTCAGTTGCCGAAAGAGGCGGAAGACCCCTCGGTCACCTCCTCCACTGGTTCAACCACGGCGGTGCTCTACCTCGGCTTTACCAGCCCGGAGCTCAACTCCAGCCAGATCACCGACTATCTGGAGCGGGTTATCAAGCCACAGCTCTTTACTGTCGGCGGGGTCTCCAAGGTTGACCTCTACGGCGGTGTCGAGTTTGCCCTGCGGGTATGGCTGGATCCGGCCAAGATGGCGGCCTTCAACCTGACTGCCAGCGACGTGATGACGGTGCTCAACAGCAACAACTATCAGTCCGCGACAGGTCAGGCGACCGGTTACTTCACCCTGTTCAATGGCAATGCCGAGACCCAGGTCAAGGATGTCGACGAGCTGAAGCGACTGGTGGTGGCCACCCGCGACGGCAAGGTGATCCGTCTGGCGGACATCGCCAAGGTAACCCTCGAGAAGAGTCACGATGTCTATCGTGCCAGCGCCAATGGTCGCGAAGCCGTGGTCATGGCGGTCAACGCCGCCCCGACAGCCAACCCCATCAATATCGCCCGCGATGTGCTGGCACTGCTGCCGAGCCTTGAGCGCAATATGCCGAGCACCATGCGTCTCAACGTGATGTATGACTCCACCGTGGCGATCAACGAGTCCATCCACGAGGTTATCAAGACCATCCTGGAGGCAGCCGCCATCGTTCTGGTGGTCATCACCCTGTTCCTCGGCTCGTTCCGCGCGGTCATCATCCCGATCATCACCATTCCGCTCAGTCTTATCGGCGTGGTGATGATGATGGATATGTTCGGCTTCTCGATAAACCTGATGACCCTGCTGGCGATGGTGCTGGCGATCGGTCTGGTGGTGGATGACGCCATCGTGGTGCTGGAGAACGTCGACCGCCATATCAAAGAAGGTGAAGAGCCGTTCCGGGCCGCCATTATCGGTACCCGTGAAATTGCGGTGCCGGTCATCGCCATGACGGTTACCCTGGCTGCGGTATACGCGCCTATCGCCCTGATGGGGGGCATCACCGGCTCCCTGTTCAAGGAGTTTGCCCTGACCCTGGCTGGCGCCGTGTTCGTCTCGGGCATCATCGCCCTGACCCTGTCACCGATGATGTGTTCCAAGATGCTCAAGGCCAACGAGCAGCCGGGCAAATTCGAGAGCACGGTCCACCACCTGCTGGAACGGATGACCGATCGCTACGACAGCATGCTGCACGCCGTGATGAAAAAGCGCCCCGTCATCGTGGTGTTCGCCGTCATCGTGTTCGCCAGCCTGCCGTTGCTGTTCAAGTTCATCCCGAGCGAACTGGCACCGTCAGAGGACAAGGGGGTAATGGCCGTGCTGGGTACCGCACCGTCCAACGCCAACCTGGACTACATCGAAAACACCATGGCGGATGTGAACAAGATCCTGGACGAGCAGCCCGAGATCGCCTTCTCCCAGGTCTTCTCAGGGGTGTTCAACGCCAACCAGGCGTTCGGTATCGCCTCCATGGTGCCCTGGAGTCAGCGTGAAGCGAGCCAGAAAGAGGTGCTGGATCGGGTCGCCAATCTGGTGAAAGACATCCCGGGTATGGCCATCACCACCTTCCAGTTCCCGGAACTGCCGGGAGCATCGAGTGGTCTGCCGATCCAGTTCGTCATCACCACCCCGAACAGCTTCGAAAGCCTGTTCCTGGTGGCCGGTGAAATTCTGGCCGCGGCGCAGAGTAACGGTCAGTTCGTCTATTCGGATCTCGATCTGAACTACGACTCCGCCACCATGAAGATCCGCATCGACAAGGACAAGGCGGGTGCCTACGGCATCACCATGCAGGATATCGGTATCACCATGGGCACCATGATGGCGGACGGTTACGTCAACCGTATCGACCTGGATGGCCGCTCCTACGAGGTGATCCCGCAGGTCGAGCGCAAATACCGTCTCAATCCGGAGTCCATCAAGGGCTACTACGTGCGGGCCGCAGATGGCAAGTCGATCCCGCTCGGCAGCCTGATCACCATTGAAGTGGTTGGCGAGCCCCGCGCCCTGCCCCACTTCAACCAGCTGAACTCCGCCACTATCGGTGCCGTTCCGGCTCCGGGTGTGGCCATGGGTGATGCGATCAACTGGTTCCAGACCACCGCCGACGAGAAGCTGCCGCAAGGCTATCGTTACGACTTCATGGGTGAAGCCCGTCAGTTCGTCACCGAAGGCAATGCGCTCTATGCCACCTTCGCGCTGGCACTGGCGATCATCTTCCTGGTGCTGGCGATCCAGTTCGAGTCGGTGCGTGACCCGCTGGTCATCATGGTCTCTGTACCGCTCGCCATCAGCGGGGCCTTGATTGCCTTGGCTTGGGGACTGGCGACCATGAACATCTACTCCCAGGTGGGCCTCATCACCCTGGTGGGTCTGATTACCAAGCACGGCATCCTGATCTGTGAAGTAGCGAAGGAAGAGCAGCTGCTGCGCGGCATGAACCGGATGGAAGCCGTGATGCAAGCCGCCAAGGTGCGTCTGCGTCCGATCCTGATGACCACCGCCGCCATGATTGCCGGTCTGATCCCGCTGCTCTACGCCGCAGGCGCCGGTGCAGCACAACGGTTCAGCATCGGTATCGTCATCGTGGCAGGCCTTGCCATCGGTACCCTGTTCACCCTGTTCGTACTGCCGGTGATCTACACCTATCTGGCTTCCGAGCACAAACCCTTGCCGGTATTCGATGAAACCATTCCGCCCAAGGCAAACGGCGGACACTGATCATCAATCACTTGCCAAGGCCCCGATACGGGGCCTTTTTTATGGTTCGCAGGAAAGACGACATAAGTGCATGAAGCAGTTAAACTAAAAAACACAACATCCAGACCGCAAGGACGCCATGTCAGGACTCATCTCCAAGACCGCCGAGGCCGTAGGCCGCAACGGACTCTCATACCGCCTGCTCTCCTATATTCTGGTGTGTAGTACCGTATTGGCGATGATCATTACGGTGCTGCAACTCGCCTGGGATTACCGCAAGGATGTCGCCGTCATCGAAGACAGCATCGGCCAGATCGAAGCCTCCTTTTTGCAACCTATTGCCGCCAGCTTGTGGAACCTCGATGAGGAGCAGGTCAAAGTGCAGATCGAAGGGATCATGAACCTGCCCAACATGCAGTTTGTGATGGTCAAGGAGATGCTCGGCAACTCCGAAGTGCCACTGTTGACCCAGGGAGTGGAACGGGAAAGCTATGACATCTCCCAGGAGTTCAATCTCACCTATCAGGGGGAAATTGTCGGCAAGCTGTTTGTCGCCGCGTCGCTGGAGCAGATTTACCAGCGTCTGATTGAGAAGTCAGTGCTGATCATGGTCAGCCAGACCATCAAGACCCTGGTGGTCTCATTTTGTATCCTGATCATCATTTACTATCTGGTGGTCAGACACATCAACCGCATCGCCAACTACGCCCAGAAGTTCAACCTCGATCGGCTCGACATGGAGCTGGTGCTGGAGGGGCGTCCGCAACCACGCAAGAAACCCGACGAACTGGATACCCTGGTCTCCACCCTCAACCAGATGCGCACACGGCTACGTGACGAGCTGGTCGCTCGTCATCAGGCGGTGGAACAACTGCAACAGGAGCGGGATTTCTCCGCCACCCTGATCAACTCGGCCAACATGGTCATCTGCTGTATGGAGCCGGATCTCACCATCGCCAGCATCAATCCGGCAGCCATCCTGCTGACCGGTTATCACCAACAGGAGCTGCTCCAGCACAACTGGCTGGATCTCTTCGTCAGCCCGACCCAGCGGGAAGAGCTGAACAATATCCTGAACGAAGAGGGGTCACTGGCAGACAAAGAGGTCATCATGCATGACCAGCAGGCCCACGAGCTGGTGCTGCAGTGGACCTTCGTACCCTTCTATGAAGGGCCGAACCTCAAGTACCAGATCGGGTTCGGCTACGACATCACCCAACTGAAAAAGGTCGAGCGGGAGATTATCCAGCTCAATGAGCAGCTGGAAGGAAAAGTGGTGGAACGTACCCGCAGCCTGAGTGAAGCCAACAACCAGCTGGGCAAGGCGTACGACGACCTGAAACAGGCCCAGCAAACCCTGGTGGAGTCGGAGAAGATGGCCTCCCTCGGCTCGCTGGTGGCCGGGGTGGCACACGAGATCAATACCCCAATCGGCATCAGTGTGACCGCCTCCTCCTACCTGCAGGAACGGGTTGCCGATTTCAAATCTCATATAGAGTCAAAACAGCTGTCGCGTTCCTATCTCAACGAGTTCACCGTCAACCTCGACGAGTCGATGCAGCTGCTGCAGAGCAACCTGCGGCGCGCCTCCGAGCTGATTGCCAGCTTCAAGCAGGTGGCGGTCGACCAGTCATCGGAAGCACGCTACAACTTCAGCCTCGCCGACAACCTCCATCAGGTGGTGGTCTCGCTTGGCCACAAACTGAAGAAGAGCCAGTGCGAAGTGGATATCCAGTGCGATCCCAAGCTGTCTATATTCTCCTTCCCGGGCAGTTTTACCCAGATCTACTCGAACCTGATCCTCAACTCCATCAACCACGGGTTCGACAACTGGGACAAACCGAAGAAGATCACCATCAAGGTGGAACAGCAGGGAGAGGAGCTGTTTATCGACTATTCGGACAATGGCCGCGGCATCCCGCCCGAAATCTTGCCGCGCATCTTCGATCCCTTCGTCACCTCCAAGCGGGGTCAGGGTGGCAGCGGTCTGGGCACCCACATCATCTACAACCTGGTGGTGCAACTGCTGAAAGGCCGTATCAGCTGTGCCAGCGAACCGGGCCAGGGCGCCCAGTTCCATATTCGCCTGCCGATCCAACATAACTGAGTGCTGGCTCTTGTGAGCCAGCCGCTTTATCCCCATCATGCTGTGATTGCATTCTTAATGAGCGGAGAACCTCGCAATGGCACAGCATTTTGACTATATCGCCATCGGCGGCGGCAGCGGCGGTATTGCTTCTGCCAACCGGGCTGCCATGTACGGTAAGAAAGTTGCCCTGATTGAAGCCAAAGAGTTGGGTGGAACCTGCGTCAACGTAGGCTGCGTACCGAAGAAGGCTATGTGGTATGCAGGCCAGATCGCCGATGCCCTGAAATATGGCGCCGACTACGGCTTTGACACCACCCTCAACCACTTCAACTGGGCCAAGCTGGTCGAGTCCCGCCAGGCCTACATAGGCCGCATTCACCAGTCCTATCAGAACGTGCTGGGCAAGAACCAGATCACCGTCATCAAGGGCTTCGCCCGCTTCGTCAGCAGCAACACCATCGAGGTTAATGGCGAGCACTACACGGCCGATCATATCCTGATCGCTACCGGTGGCCGCCCGGAAATTCCGGCCATCCCGGGTGCCGAGCTGGGTATCGACTCCGACGGTTTCTTTGACCTGCAAAGCCAGCCCAAGCGGGTTGCCGTGGTGGGTGCTGGCTACATCGCAGTCGAGATCGCTGGCGTGATGCAGGCACTCGGCTCAGAGACCCATCTGGTGGTGCGCAAGCACGCGCCGCTACGCAACTTCGACCCCATGATCCACGAGACTCTGGTCGAAATCATGGCGCAGGAAGGGCCCAAGCTGCACACCCACGCCATTCCCAAAGCCGTGCTCAAGAACGCTGACAACAGCCTGACCCTGCAACTGGAAGATGGTCGCCACCTCACTGTTGACTGCCTGATCTGGGCCATCGGCCGGGTACCGGCTACCGACAACCTCAACCTGGCCGCAGCCGGTATCGAGCTGGACAAGCAGGGTTTCATCCCGACCGACAAGTTCCAGAACACCGCCGTCGCCAACATCTATGCAGTGGGTGACAACACCGGCCGCATCCAGCTCACCCCGGTGGCTGTCGCCGCGGGCCGTCGCCTCTCCGAACGGCTGTTCAACAACAAGCCGAACGAGCACCTCAACTACGATCTGGTGCCGACCGTGGTGTTCAGCCACCCGCCCATAGGTACCATTGGCATGACCGAACCGGAAGCCATCGCCCAATACGGCGAAGATCAGGTGAAGGTCTACCGCAGCCAGTTCACCGCCATGTACTCGGCACTGACCCAGCATCGCCAGCCCACCCGGATGAAGCTGGTCTGTGTCGGCCCGGAAGAGAAGGTAGTCGGTCTGCATGGTATCGGCTTTGCCATGGACGAGATCCTGCAAGGCTTCGGCGTCGCCATGAAGATGGGTGCCACCAAGGCAGACTTCGACAACTGTGTCGCCATCCACCCGACTAGCGCGGAAGAGTTTGTAACAATGCGATAAGCACGTTGCAGACTGACCTGCCACTATCAGGTCATCTTCTCCACCAGCGTTCAAACCCGGCTCAGGCCGGGTCTTTTGATCCCGCCTCGCCACCAGAACCCTCGCAAAAACCTCGTTCTTTACGCCGATTTTACGCCAGCCAAATCGGGCTTTATGGCGCCTTTACGCCCGTTTTACATACCCTTTCAGCGTCAATGAGACCTATGGGATCGACACGGATATGCATCGATCCCTGACGCTAATTACCTCAACGGAGTCGTTATGAATTGGCTATATCTGCTGCTGGTCCTCGCCCTCGCGGGTTATCTGCTGCGCGCCCTCGCGCGCACCCATGAGTGAGGAACCGGATATGTGGCAAGAGATCATCTATCCCGTCGCGTTCGTGCTGCTGGTGCTGCTGCCGGCGCCTCTGCTTGGCAACTACCTGTATCGGGTATTTGAAGGCAAGAGTCGCTGGCTCGCCCCGCTTGAGCGTGCCACCCTGGCCTGCTGCGGCACGGACGGGCGCGAGCAGGACTGGAAGTCCTACGCCCTCAGCCTGCTGGCCTTCAACGGCGCAGGCTTCGGCCTGCTGTTCCTGATCCTGCTGGCGCAGGGGCTGCTGCCCCTCAACCCGCAGCAACTGCCCGGGCTGAACTGGCAACTGGCATTCAACACCGCGGTCAGCTTTATGACCAACACCAACTGGCAAGCCTATTCCGGTGAGGCCAGCCTCTCCTACTTCAGCCAGATGGTTGGGCTGACCACCCAGAACTTCGTCTCCGCAGGGACGGGTGCAGCCGTCGCCATTGCCCTGTTCCGCGGCATCGCCCGCCAGCAGACCATCAACCTTGGCAACTTCTGGCAGGATCTGGTGCGTTTCTGCCTCTATGTGCTGCTGCCCATCGCGCTGATCATGGCGCTGGTGCTGGTATGGCAAGGGGTGCCGCAAAGCCTGTCAGCCTATCTGCCGTTCCACGGTGTGGAAGGTCAGGAGCAGCTGCTGCCCCTCGGCCCGGCGGCCTCGCAGATCGCCATCAAGCAACTGGGCTCCAACGGCGGCGGCTTCTTCGGCATCAACTCGGCACATCCGTTCGAGAACCCGACAGCCCTCTCCAACTGGCTGGAGATGGTCGCCCTGCTCACCATCGCCGCTGCAATGGTCTTTACTCTGGGCAGCTATGTGAAAGACATGGCCCACAGCCGCGCCATTCTCGGCGCCATGACCCTCATGCTGGTGCTAGGGCTCTTCGTCTCACTCTCTCAGGAGCTGAAACCGGATCCCACCCTCGCCCAGCTCACCACTGACGCCAGCAACATGGCTGGCAACTGGGAAGGCAAGGAGAGCCGCTTCGGCCCTGTGCTCTCCAGCATCTGGGAAGTGGCGACTACTGCCGCCTCCAACGGTGCCGTCAACGCCATGCACGACAGCTTTACTCCGCTCGGCGGCATGGTTGGCATGATCAACATGCTGCTGGGTGAGGTCATCTTCGGCGGGGTCGGCTCCGGTATCTACGGCATGATGCTGTTCGTGTTGCTGACCGTGTTCCTGTGCGGCCTGATGGTGGGACGTACCCCGACCTATCTGGGCAAACGCCTCGGCATCACCGAAATGAAGTGGGTCGTCGCCAGCATGCTGGTCATGCCGGTGGGGGTTTTGGTGATCGGTGGTGTCACCCTGCTGATGCCGGATGCCAACACCATCATCGGCCATGATGGCCCGCACGGTCTGTCACGCCTCATCTACGCCTACGCCTCGGCTGCCGGCAACAACGGCTCCGCTTTCGCCGGTTTTGCCGCCGGTGACAACTGGCAGTGCATCGCCATCGGTCTGGCCATGCTGCTCGGTCGCTTCGGCTACATCATTCCGGTACTGGCCATCGCCGGTCAGCTGGCCCGCGCGCCCCGTCAGGAGACGAGCGAAGGGGACTTCCCCATCAGCGGCCCGCTGTTCGTTACCCTGCTGATCATCACCGTCCTGCTGATAGGTGGCCTCTCCTTCCTGCCGGTGCTGGCACTGGGCCCTGTGGCCGAACATCTGAGTCTGATCGGAGGGGCACTCTGATGAACCTGACCCTGTCGATCACCATCCGGATGCCAATGGCCAACTATCTGATGCTGGGAGCTTTCCAATGAGCAAGTCCACTGCAATGAGCACCGACACCATGTTGGTGAAGGGCAAAAAACAGAAATCACAGATCATCCAGGCAATGGTTGAGGCCCTCTATCGCTTCAATCCCAAGGCGCTGTTTGGCAGCCCCATCCTGTTCACCCTCTGGCTGGCCGCAGTCATGGCGACGGTGGAGTCCCTGCTGGGGCAGCCGCTCTCCGGCGTCGCCCCTTCGCTGGCCTGGCAGCTGACTGCCTGGCTCTGGCTCACCCTCTGGTTTGCCAACTTTGCGGAAACCCTGGCCGAGGGGCGCGGCAAGGCTCGCGCCGACAGCCTGAAAGCGGGCATGAGCCAGCTCAAGGCCCGTCGGGTGACCAATGCCAAAGATGGTCAGGGCGAGTGGGTACCCGCCACCAGCCTGATGAAGGGGGATCTGGTGCTGGTACGCAGCGGCGAGATGATCCCGGCCGACGGCGAAGTGGTCGCTGGTATCGCCTCGGTCAACGAGGCCGCCATCACCGGCGAATCCGCCCCCGTTATCCGCGAGTCGGGCACCGACCGCAGCGGCGTGACCGGCAACACGACGGTCGTCTCCGACGAGATCTGGGTGCGCGTCAGCAACAATCCGGGCGAAAGTACGCTGGACCGGATGATCGCACTGGTGGAAGGGGCCAAGCGCCAGAAGACCCCCAACGAGATGGCGCTCGACGCCCTGCTGGTGGGCCTGACCCTGATCTTCCTGTTGGTGGTCGCCACCCTGCCCTGGTTCCTCGACTACAACGGCACCCAGGTCCCGCGTCTCTACCTGATCGCTCTCTTTATCACTCTGATCCCGACCACCATCGGCGGCCTGCTCTCCGCCATCGGTATTGCCGGCATGGATCGACTGGTGAAGCTGAACGTCATCGCCAAGTCTGGCCGTGCCGTGGAAGCGGCCGGTGACGTGCGCACCCTGCTGCTGGACAAGACCGGCACCATCACCTTCGGCAACCGGATGGCCGATGAGTTGATCCCGGCACCGGGTGTCGACCCTGCCCTGCTGGCACAAGCGGCCATGCTGGCCTCGCTGGGTGACAATACCCCGGAGGGCAAATCCATCCTGACTCTGGCCAGCAAAAGCATGGCCAAGCCGAGCCAGCTGGAGAGCGACAAGGTGATCCCTTTCAGCGCCGAGACCCGCCTAAGCGGACTGGATCGCAACGGTCATCAATATCGCAAGGGTGCGGTGGATGCAGTGTTGAACTACCTGAGCCTCGACCGCAAGGCGGTACCTGAGCTGGTGCTCAAGTCAGTCGACAGCATCGCCCGTCAGGGTGGCACTCCGCTGCTGGTCTGCACTCAGGAGAAACTGCTGGGGGTGGTCTACCTCAAGGACATCATCAAGCCCGGTATCAAGGCTCGCTTCCAGATCCTGCGCCACATGGGGATCCGCACAGTGATGATCACCGGTGACAACCCGAAAACCGCCGCCGCCATCGCCGCCGAAGCCGGGGTGGATGACTTCATCGCCGAAGCGACGCCGGAGAAGAAGCTCGCCTATATCCGTCAGGAGCAGGCCGATGGCCGTCTGGTCGCCATGTGCGGTGACGGTGCCAACGATGCGCCCGCGCTGGCGCAGGCTGACGTGGGGCTGGCCATGAACGAGGGTACCCAGGCCGCCAAGGAGGCGGGCAATCTGGTGGATCTCGACTCCAACCCCACCAAGCTGCTGGACGTGGTGCTGGTCGGCAAACAGCTGCTGGTGACCCGCGGCGCCCTGACCACCTTCTCCATCGCCAACGACGTGGCCAAGTACTTTGCCATCCTGCCAGCCCTGTTCATCGCCGCCTACCCGCAACTGGGGGCACTGAACCTGATGCAGCTGGGCAGCCCGCAGAGCGCCATCCTGTCGGCCATCATCTTCAACGCCCTGATCATTGTGGCGCTGGTGCCGCTGGCACTGCGTGGTGTCGACCTGAAAGGCTCGGCCGCCAGTCTGCTGCGCCGCAACCTGTTGATCTACGGGGTCGGTGGTCTGCTGGTGCCTTTCATTGGCATCAAGCTGATCGATCTGGTCATTACCGGCCTGGGTCTGGTGTAACGACATAACCGGGATGCGGGGCAGACCCGCATCCCAAGCCATCCTTTTGGAGCAAGAGAATCATGATAGCAATCAGAACCCTGTTGACCCTGACCCTGCTGCTGGGCGTGGGTTATCCGCTGGCGGTCACCGGGCTGGCCCAACTGCTGTTCCCCTGGCAGGCCAACGGCAGCCAGCTCACCGACAGCAAGCAGCAACTGATCGGTAGCGCCCTGCTGGGGCAGAAATTCGAGCGGGCTGACTACTTCCATCCCCGCCCCTCAGCCAGCGATTTCAACACCATAGGCGGCAGCGCCAGCAATCTGGGGATGAGCTCACCGCTGCGGGCAGAGTTCGCCGAACAGGCCGCCAAGGCACAGCCGGGAACCAGCTCCCCCGCCATGCTGACCCGCTCCGCCTCCGGCCTCGATCCCCACCTGCCGCTGGATGCGGTGCTGGCTCAGGTCGACCGCGTCGCCAAAGAACGTGGACTGGATCCCGCCCAACTGACGGAGCAGGTCAAGTCGGCCACACAAGCTGGTATCCTTGGCCCGCAGGTGGTCAACATTCTCCAGCTGAATCTGCAACTGGATCATAAAAAGGGCGCCTGATGGCGCCCATTCCGGTTTGGTGATGACCTCGATTTTCGAAACGGGCGGTTGGCTCGATAGGGATAACAATGGCTGATGTAGCAAGCGCTGATGCCCTGCTGACGATTCTGATGCAGGAGCATGGGGATGCGTGATGAGGTAAGGGCCGACGCCCTGCTGGCGAGCCTGGAACAGGAGCACAAGGGCAAGCTGAAGGTGTTTCTCGGGGCCGCTCCCGGCGTGGGCAAGACCTACGCCATGCTGCAGGCGGTGCGGGAGCAGGCCAAAGAGGGGGTAGACATCCTGATCGGCGTGGTGGAGACCCACGGCCGGCAGGAGACCCTGGCTCTGCTCGACAAGCTCGCCATCATGCCGCGCAAGATCCACATGCACCGCCAGCAGCGACTGGAGGAGATGGATCTCGACGGCCTGCTCGCCCGCAAACCGGCCATCGCCGTGGTGGACGAACTGGCACACAGCAACGCCCCCGGCAGCCGCCACGAGAAGCGTTGGCAGGATGTAGAGGAGCTGCTCAACGCCGGGATCGACGTCTACACCACCCTCAACGTGCAGCATCTGGAGAGTCTCAACGATCTGGTGTGGCAGCTGACCGGGGTCAGGGTGAAAGAGACTCTGCCAGATCAGGTGCTGCTGGAGGCCGACAGTCTGGTGCTGATCGACCTGCCCCCCAAGGAGCTGCTCGACCGCCTCAAGGAGGGCAAGGTCTATGTGCCCCATCAGGCCAAGGCTGCGTTGCAATCCTTCTTCTCCCTCAACAACCTCACCGCATTGCGGGAGCTGGCGATGCAGACTGCCGCCAGCCATGTGGAGGGCGATCTGCAACTGCAATGGCAGGCGGCGGGCAAGAGCACCTTGCCGCTGCGGGGCAAGCTGATGGTTTGCCTCGGTGACCTGCACGGCTCGGCGCTGGTGCGCTACGGCCACCGCTTTGCCCAGCGCCGCCAACTTCCCTGGCTGGTAGTGCATGTCGACAGCAATGGCTGCCGCTCGGCCGATGTGGAGCAGGCGCTGGCGCTCGCCTCCCACCTCGGTGCCAAGGTGCTGACCCTCTCCAGTCCGGCTGTCGCCAATACCCTGCTGGAAACTGCCGAGCAGCAGCAGGTCTCCCAACTGCTGCTTGGCAAACCTCACAAGGCGCCGTGGCGCCGCTCACTGGTGCAACACCTGCTCAAACAGGCACAGGGGCTGGAGATCACGCTGGTCGATACCGAGAAGCAGAAGCCCGAAGTGGGAATGCGCGTCCCGACCCCGAAGGATATACACCACAGCATGCTGGCAGTGGTGATCATGGGGATCACCTCGGCCGCCGCTTGGGGACTCTCCTACTGGCTACCGCCAGCAGCGTTGCCGCTCATCTTCGTGCTGGGGGTGCTGGCGACTGCCCTCACCACCAGTCTGGTGCCCGCCACGCTGGCGGCTGTGCTGGGCTTTATCGCCCACAATCTACTCTTCACCGCCCCCTACTTCTCCCTGAGCGTCGCCAACCACAGCGACCTGCTCACCCTGTTTGTGCTGCTTATCGTCGGCATGACGGCGGGACGGCTCGCCTCCCGCCAGCGGCAACAGCTGATCGGTCTGCGCGAGACCCAGCAGCTGGGCAATGCCCTGCTCTCCCTCAGTCAGGGGCTGGCCACCGCCAGCAGCCCGGAGGAGGTGCTCAGACAAGGTGCCCAGGCCATTTCGCTGGCGCTCGGCCAGCCGACCGTAGTCATCGACAAGGAGTTCAACGATCGGCTCGGCAACGAGAAACACAGGCCCGGGCAGACCGACAAGGCGGCCATCGACTGGTGTCTGGCCCAGAAGCAGAGCGCCGGGGCCCACACCGCCACCCTCAATGCTGCAGAGGCCCAGTATCACCATCTCAGCGACGATCTGGTGATCGGCATAACGCTGGCCAATCCGCTCTCCTCCTCTGCCGAACATCAGCTGCAGGCGCTGCTCACCGATATACGCGCCGCACTGGCGCGGATCGACCTCAACGAACGGCTGGCCGACAGCCAGTTGCAGGCCGAGACCGACCGGATGCGGGCGGCCCTGCTCTCCTCGGTCTCCCACGATTTGAAGACCCCGCTGGCGACCATCATGGGGGCTGGCAGCACCCTGCTGGAATATGGTGACCGGATCCCCGCCGATGATCGCAACGAGCTGCTCCACTCGGTACAGGAGGAGGCGCGCCGCCTGCACAGCTATGTGCAGAATCTGCTGGATATGACCCGCATCGGCTCCCCCGACTTCCAGCTGAAACGGGACTGGGTCGATCTGGCGGATCTGGTGGAGAGCGCCCGCAAGCGGCTCGACTCCTCCTGGCGCCAGCACAAGCTGCTGGTCCATTTCGATCAGCATGTGCCCCAGCTCTATGTGCACGGCGCCCTGATCGAGCAGGTGCTGGTCAATATCCTCGACAACGCCTCCCGCTACTCGCCGGCAGGCACCCCCATCGAGTTCAAGGTGATGGTGGCCGAACCAGATCTCATCATCGACATCATCGATATCGGGGTCGGTATCGCCGAGTCGGATCGGGAGAAGATCTTCAACCTCTTCTACACCCAGCCGGTAGGCGATTGCGGCAGCCGTGGCACCGGGCTTGGCCTCGCCATTTCCCGCGCTATGATAGAGGCCCACGGCGGCAAGATTTGGGCTTTCTCCGGCCCCAATGGCAACGGCACCTGCATGCGCATCTCCCTGCCGCTCGCCCTCAATTCACCGGAGGTCTGATGGCTGACCGCCTGATCGGGTCACTCAGCCCCTCCCACCATTCGCCTCAGGAGGTTCGATGGCGCACATTCTGGTCATAGATGATGAAGCGGCGATCCGTCGCTTTCTGCGGATCAGCCTGATTGCCGAGGGGCATCAGGTGAGTGAGGCGGTGGGGGTCAATGAAGGGCTGGAGCAGTATCGCCACCTCAACCCTGATCTGGTGATCCTCGATCTCGGTCTACCTGACGGCGATGGCATTCAGGTGTTGCAGGCCATTCGCGAACACCACCCCAATCCGGTGCTGGTGTTGTCGGCCCGCGATTCGGAGCAGGAGAAGGTGCGGCTGCTGGATGCCGGCGCCAACGACTACATGAGCAAGCCGTTCGGCATCGGCGAGATGATGGCTCGCATTCGCGTGCTCTTGCGCCAACGAGCTGGCGTCAGCAGCGGCGAGCGGCGCCACTTCCCCCAATGCGGCCTGACGCTGGATATCAGCAGCCACAAGGTGACCATGAAGGAGGAGGAGATCCCCCTCTCCCGCAAGGAGTTCGCCCTGTTGCAGGCGCTGGTGTGCCACCCCGGCAAGCTGGTGATGCAGACCCAGCTGCTCAATGACATCTGGGGGCCGAGCCACAAGGAGGACACCCACTACCTGCGCATCGTCATCGCCAGCCTGCGCAAAAAGCTGGGGGATAACCCCCAGCAACCAACGCTTATCGAGACCGAATCTGGTATCGGCTACCGCTTTATCGGCAACTGACGTTTCACGTGGAACAACGCCCACTGCAAAGCAGCGCCAATAGACCGCAGCCACTCAGCAACAGGCCGAGATCCTGCAATCCGGCCGCCACCGCCAACCCCAGACTGAGCAGCAGGTAGTAGCCAAGCCCGAACAGGGCGCCAGCACTGCCAGCTACCTCACGATAAGCCAGCAGCGCCTGACTCAGCACATTGGGGATAGCCAGCCCGAAGGCCACCACGATTCCCATCATGGGCAACAGGAACCAGAGGCCGGCCTGACTCGCCCAGACCAGCAGCCCGGCGACCAGCGCCAGAGCGCAAGCCAGTCTGACCAGAGAGGACGGCAGCCACCCCCTCCCCAGCAGATGCTTGTTGAGCAGACTACCGAGCAGAGTCGCCAGCGCCAGCAAGATCCCCGAATAGCCAAACTCGCCGGTGCTCAATCCCAATCCGGCAAACAGGAACGGCGCCAGACTGTAGTAACCAAATAGCATGGTGTTGAACAGAGCGACCAGCATGGCACTACGCCAGAGCCCGCCATCCTTCATCATCCGGCACGCCAGCGGCCAGAGTGCGACTTGCCGGGTGGTGGCCGGACGGGTTTCCGGCAGTTGCCAGCAGGCCACCAGCAGCAAGCCTACCGCCAGTATCAGCAGACCGCTGAACACCCCGAGATAGCCGAACCCGCTCGCCAGCTGACTGCCACTGAGCAGCCCCAGCACCGGACTGAGTGAGAGCACAATGCCCATCACCGAGAAGACCCGCGCCAGATCGCTCCCCTGATAGCTATCGCGCAGCATGGTCTGGGTCACCACGGATCCCACCGCAGCGCCAAAGGCCGAGATAACCCGGGCCAGCAGCAGGGTTTCAAACTGATTGGCCAGCAGCGCCAGCAGGGTGCCGACACCATAGGTGAGCAGACCCGCCAGCATGGCGGGACGCCGCCCAATCAGATCGCAGAGCCGTCCCCAGCAGACCACGCCCACCGCAAACGCCAGAAAATAGACCGACAGGGTCTGGGATGCCTGCCCCTCGCTCACCTGAAACTGGGTGGCGATGTGGGTCAGTACCGGGCTGTAGATGGTCTCCACAATTTGGGGAAACATCATCAATCCCACCACCAGCCAGAGCGGTGGCAACTTGTTGTTCATGACAAACCTCCTTCACAAGAGGTCGCCATTCTAGAGAGATGCCGTCTGTCTGATTACAATAAGAAGGACTATAAACATCAAAAATCGGACATATGGCCTTTATTCTTCCCGATCACCCTTTTGACCCCGACCAGCTGACCGGCAGCGTGATCGGCATTGCCTCCGCCCTCGGCTGGCACGACTCGGGCCTACATCAACATCAGCGCCATCAGCTGCTGTTCGCCCAATCCGGCTGCATGACCATGGAGCTGGAAGGTCGGGTCTGCCTGCTGCCGCCTACCCGCGCCGCCTGGCTGCCTGCAGGCACCTCACACCGGATCTTGATGCGCGGTGTGGTGGCCTACCGCTCCCTCTACTTCCAGCCGCACCCCGAGTTGCCCGGCACGGTCGAAGTGCTGGCGGTCAATCCGCTGCTGCACGAACTGATCGAACGGATGGCGCTCTGGCCGTGGGACAAACCGCAAGAGCAGCAACAACGGACGGTGGCACTGTTTATGGAGGAGTTGGGGCAGGCACCGCGGGAGTCGTGGCAGTTGCCGCTGCCGACGGATCCCAGACTGGGCGACTGGCTACAGCAGTTGAAACGGGGGGATGCCCTGCCCGATCGGCTCAACCGGCTGGCCGAGCGGGTGGGTGCCAGTGACAAGACCATTGGCCGCATCTTTATGCGGGAGACCGGCATGAGCTATCAGGCGTGGCGTCAGCAGTGGCGGCTGTTGCGTGCCATGGAGCTGCTGGCAGAAAGCGAGCCCATCAGCCGGATTGCCGCTGCGCTGGAGTTCTCCAGCGACAGTGCCTTTATCAGCTTCTTCAAACAACATACGGGACAGACCCCCCTGCGCTATCTCAGCTCTCGGGGTGAGTCGCCACAGCCTGGCTCGCTTCCACCACCAGGGTATCCAGCGCCAGCGGTTTGAGATTGTGCAACGCATCCTTCACCACGGCGTGGGATGCCTGTTGCACCTCGCTCTGCACATCCTGCTCCAGCTGGGCACTCTCCAGCTCGGGCCGCGGGTTTTCGTTGGCCATCACGTTCAGGCTCAGGGCACTCACAATCAGGGTAGCGATCAGGCTTTTCATCTGGTTTGCTCCGGTATGGTTGAGATGACCAGATAGCTATTTCAATAGTTGTGCCAATCCTCATGCAATTCATAACATGATGATTTTGTTTAAATTAACTATCTTGCGATACCAAATTGAGTCGCAAAATGCATCCCGCTCGATCATTTTTAAACCAACAGTTGGTGCTTTTAACCACGCTTGATTTTTGCACCATGTTCCACGTGGAACGTCCCATCTTTTTGATCGACACCCGCTTTTAAACTGAGCTATGGTGCTACATCCCCGTAACTCAAATCTGGATCTGTCACTGAATGGAATTTTCCTTGTTCGGCGAGAAGTTCACTCGCCACGCCGGCATTACCCAACTCATGGATGACCTCAATCAGGGGCTGACCAATCCGGACGCCATCATGCTGGGTGGCGGCAATCCGGCCCCCATCCCCGCCATGCTGGAGCGCTTTCAGGCCGAGGCCAAAACCCTGCTCGACAACGGCGAACTGGTGAAGGCGATGGCCAACTACGATGGCCCACAGGGCAAAGACAGGTTCACCAAAGCGCTGGCAGCCCTGCTCAGCAAGGAGCTGGGATGGGATATCTCGGCCCGCAATATCGCCCTGACCAATGGCAGTCAGAATGCCTTCTTCTACCTGTTCAACCTGCTGGCCGGCGAATTTGCCGATGGCCGCAAGAAGAAGGTGCTGTTCCCGCTCGCCCCCGAGTACATCGGCTATGCCGACTCGGCGCTGGCCGACGACTACTTCGTGGCCTACAAGCCCACCATTGAGAAGCTGCCCGATGGCCAGTTCAAATACCATGTGGATTTCGAGAGCCTGCAGGTGGGTGACGATATCGGGGTGATCTGCGTCTCCCGCCCGACCAATCCCACCGGCAACGTGCTGACCGACGAAGAGATCGAACACCTCGATCAGATCGCCCGCGACAAGGGGATTCCGCTGCTGATCGACAACGCCTACGGCGTGCCCTTCCCGGGCATCATCTTCAGCGAGGCCAAGCCGTTCTGGAACGCCAATACCATCCTCTGCATGAGCCTCTCCAAGCTCGGCCTGCCGGGCACCCGCTGCGGCATCGTCATCGCCGACGAGAAGATCATTCAGGCCATCACCAACCTGAGCGGCATCATCAATCTGGCACCGGGCAGTCTGGGCCCCGCCATCACCATCCCGATGATCGAGAGCGGCGAGATCATCGCCCTCAGCGAACAGGTGGTGAAGCCCTTCTATCAGCAGAAGGCGGAGCTGGCGGTGCAGCTGCTGCGCGAAGCGATCCCCGACCCGCGCTTCCACATTCATAAACCGGAAGGCGCCCTCTTCCTCTGGCTCTGGTTTGAAGGCTTGCCGATCCACTGTCAGGAGCTCTATGAGCGACTGAAGGCGAAGAACCTGCTGATCGTGCCGGGTCACTACTTCTTCCCCGGCATTGATGACCCCGAGTGGCGCCACAGCCAGGAGTGCATTCGCCTCAACTACTCCCAGAGCGAGGAGCTGGTGCGTCGCGGCATCGCCATTCTGGCGGACGAGATCAACACCCTCTATGCTGGTTAATCCAATCCGGCGATACAAAACAGAAAGGCCTGCAGATGCAGGCCTTTGTCATTTATCGCGATCCGGTTTGCTTAGCCGGGCAGCGCCAGCTGCTCGGGTTTACCGATGGGGATTGCGCGGGGCTTGAGCGCCTCCGGCAGTTCGCGGGCCAGATCGATGGTCAGCAGACCATGCTCCAGCTTGGCGCCCTGCACTTCCACGTGCTGGCTCAGCTTGAAGGCGAGCTCGAAGTCACGCTCGGCAATCCCCTGATGGAGGAACTGACGTTCACCGGCCGCGGCCCCTTTACGACCCTTCACCTTGAGGGTGCCGTTTTCGGTCTCCAGCTCCAGCTCTTCGCGCTCGAAGCCAGCCACGGCGACCGTAATGCGATAGCCATCCTGATCGCGCTTTTCAATGTTGTACGGGGGGTAAGCAGCGGTCTTCTGATCGAACAGACCTTCCAACTCACGGGCCATCCGCTCGAAGCCGACGGCATTGGAATAGAGATGAGAAAAATCGAGGTTACGCATAATCCTATCCTTCTAATAAGCAACAGGTTCAACTCTCCACAGGCCCGTCATCGGCACCCGGGAAATTTTAAAATTTCAGTGAATTCAGGCTATCAGCCGTTGATCTCTATCTTGCGCGGCTTCATCGCCTCGGGCACTTCACGCACCAGCTCGATGTGCAGCAAGCCGTTTTTCAGGTCGGCCCCTTTCACCCGCACATAGTCGGCCAGCTGGAAGCGGCGCTCGAAACCACGTTCGGCGATCCCCTGATAGAGATAGTTGCGCCCGGTATCGGCCTGCTTGTTGCCCTTCACCGTCAACAGATTTTCCTGGAAGCTCAGCTCCAGCTCTTCCTGGGTAAAGCCCGCCACCGCCATGCTGATGCGGTAGTCGTTGTCACCCAGTTGCTCGATGTTGTAGGGGGGATAACCGGCATTGCCATTGCTGGCCGCAGATTCAATGAGATTGGCCAGACGATCGAAACCGATGGCAGAACGATAGAGCGGAGAAAAATCGATAGAACGCATAGTATTACCCTCTTGTGAGCGATAACGGATTGTTTGCCCTCCTGATGGACGGGCGTCTGGTCGAAACCTCTGTTGAGCGTTCCGGCCTTGTTACCTATATAGGGGCTCACTTTTTCCTTTCAAGGGGATTTTTTCAAATTTTTTAAATGGCCGTGCCGACCTTTGGCACATCAACCTGTTGGCCCGATAGTGATGATAATCGACCCATGGGCCCCTGATGGCAATGCGCTCCGCACCCCATAATTGGTTGCATATCCACCAGCCAATATGGAGCCATCCCATGAAGATTACCCAGGTTCGCAACGCCACCCTGCTGCTCGACTATGCCGGCACCCGCTTTCTGATCGACCCCATGCTCTCGGCCAAGGGTGCCTTCCCCGGCTTTGAGGGCACCGCCAACAGCCAGCTGCGCAATCCGCTGGTCGAGCTGCCGCTGCCGATCGATGAGCTGGTCGATGTGGACGCCGTTATCGTCACCCATGACCATCCCGACCACTGGGATGATGCCGCCAGAGCGCTAATCCCCAAACATCTGCCGCTCTTGGTACAACATCAGAAAGATGCCGATGCCATTCGTGCCAGTGGCTTTGAGGATGTGCGCCTGCTGAGCGATCAGCCCGAGTTTGCTGGCATTCGCCTGCAACAAACCGGTGGCCAGCACGGCAGCGACCAGTTGATGGCGGTGCTGGGCGAGCGCATGGGAGAAGTGTGCGGTGTGGTCTTCTCCCACCCCGATGAACAGAGCCTCTATCTGGCCGGTGATACCATCTGGCATCCCCGGGTCAAACAAGCCCTGCAACAGCATCAACCCGAGGTCATCATCCTCAACTGTGGCGATGCACAGGTGCCCGGACTCGGTTCCATCATCATGGGCAAGGAGGATGTCGCCGCCGTTTATCAGGCCGCACCGCAAGCCACGCTGATCGCCAGCCATATGGAGGCGGTCAACCACGCCGTGCTGTCACGTCAGGAACTTCATACCTATCTGACCGAGCGAGGCATGATGGATCGGGTGCGGATACCGGCGGATGGCGAGGCTCTCTCGCTGTAACTGACTGGGCCATGCCGAACAGCGCGCACGGCCCTTCGGCTTTCACTGCAAAATGCTTATGATGAGAGGTCTGCGCGTAGAGAGGAGCCAACACCATGACCACCCCGATCGTTGCCGTGGTGACCTTCGATCACTTCAGCCCTTTTCACTGCGCCGTCCCCTGCCTCATCTTCGGCGATATTCTGCCGGGCCAGCCGCTGTTCGAGCTCAAGATCTGCTGCGGCGATGGCAACCGCCACGCACACTCGGCACAAGGCTTCACCATTCAGGCTCCCTATGGGCTGGAGGTGCTGGCCGAGGCGGAGGTCATCGTCATCCCCTTCTGGCACGACCCGGCAGCACGGCCACCCGCAGCGCTGCTCGATGCCATGATTGCCGCCAGAGCCAGAGGTGCCCGGCTGGTCGGGCTCTGTCTTGGCACCTATGTGCTCGCCTACGCCGGCCTACTTAATGGTCGCAAAGCATCGACCCACTGGGAGTACGAACAGGATTTCTGCCGCCGCTTTCCCTGCGTGCAGCTCGATACCAACGCCCTCTATGTGGATGACGATGGGCTGGTCACCTCGGCAGGCACTGCCGCCGGGTTGGACTGCTGCCTCTATCTGGTGCGCCAGTACCACGGCTCGGCCATCGCCAACAAAGTGGCGCGGCGGCTGGTGATCCCGCCTCACCGGGAAGGGGGTCAGGCCCAGTTTATCGAGCAGCCGGTGCTCACCTCCACCCGCGATGTCCGGATGAACCAGTTGCTCGATCACCTGCGTGCCCATCTGGCCGAACCCCACACCCTGGATTCTCTGGCGGCCCATACCCTGATGAGCCGCCGCACCTTTACCCGCCGTTTTCATCAGGCTACCGGCCTCTCGGTGGGTGAATGGCTGCTGGCGGAGCGGCTCAGGCGCAGTCAGGAACTGCTGGAGGTAAGCGGCCATTCCATCGATCGCATCGCCGAGCTGGTCGGCTTCAAGAGTGCCACCTCCCTGCGCAATCACTTCCGCGCCCGCTTTACCATCTCCCCCAGCGAGTGGCGCCGATCTTTTCGCAGCCAAAACCCCTGATACACAGACTCGATGTTTCACGTGGAACGTGGCCAGAAAAACAAAAAGCCGCTCACAGGGAGCGGCTTTTGTATATCGAGCTGACAGCATCGATTAGACGTCGAGGTTGGCTACGCGCAGGGCGTTGGTCTCAATAAAGTCACGACGGGGCTCAACGGCATCACCCATCAGGGTGGAGAAGAGCTGGTCGGCACCGACGGCGTCGTCGATGGTGACGCGCAGCATGCGACGGGCTTCCGGATCCATGGTGGTTTCCCACAGCTGGTCCGGGTTCATCTCACCTAGCCCTTTATAGCGCTGGATGTAGATGCCGCGCTTGCCTTCGCCCATCAGCCACTCGACGGCTTCTACGAAGTTGGCAACCGGCTTGACCTTCTCGCCACGCTTGATGAAACCACCTTCCTCGATCAGGTTGGCGATCTCCTTGCCCAGCGAGACCAGTTGACGGTACTCACCGGACTGCAGGAAGTCGTAGCTGAGCGGATATTCGCGGTCGACCCCGTGCTGGCGTACCACGGCGTGCGGCACGTACAGGCTGCGCTCTTCATCACGACGAACCTGGATCTGGTACTGGATACCGTGGTTGCTCTCGTTGAGCACGGCTTCCATACCCTGACACCAGGCCAGCAGATCGCTCTCGCTGTTCAGCAGCGCTTCGTTCAACTCCGGCTGATAGATCAGCTGGGTCAGCACCGCTTCCGGCGCACGACGAGACATGCGGGTGATCAGGTGAGTCACCGAGCGGTGCTGGTTGACCAGACGCTCCAGCGCCTCGCCACCGATGGCCGGAGCAGACTCGTTGACGTGCAGGGTAGCACCATCCAGCGCCATGGCGGTCTGGTACTGCAGCAGCGCGTCTTCGTCTTTCAGGTACTGCTCCTGCTTGCCCTTCTTCACTTTATAGAGCGGCGGCTGGGCGATGTAGACGTAGCCACGTTCGATGATTTCCGGCATCTGACGATAGAAGAAAGTCAGCAGCAGGGTTCGGATGTGCGCACCATCGACGTCCGCATCGGTCATGATGATGATGTTGTGATAACGCAGCTTGTCCGGGTTGTACTCGTCGCGACCGATACCGCAACCCAGTGCGGTGATCAGGGTACCCACCTCTTGCGAGGAGATCATCTTGTCGAAACGGGCCTTCTCTACGTTCAGGATCTTGCCCTTGAGCGGCAGTATGGCCTGGTTCTTACGGTTGCGACCCTGCTTGGCGGAACCGCCAGCAGAGTCCCCTTCCACTATGTAGAGTTCGGAGAGAGCAGGGTCTTTTTCCTGACAGTCAGCCAGCTTGCCGGGCAGACCGGCGATATCCAGCGCGCCTTTGCGGCGGGTCAGTTCGCGGGCTTTGCGGGCCGCTTCGCGGGCACGGGCCGCATCGATGATCTTGTTGACCACGATCTTGGCATCGCCCGGGTTTTCCAGCAGGAAGTCAGCCAGCTTCTCACCCATCGCCTGTTCAACGGCGGTCTTCACTTCGGAAGAGACCAGCTTGTCCTTGGTCTGGGAGGAGAACTTGGGATCCGGCACCTTGACGGAGATAACGGCAATCAGACCTTCACGCACGTCGTCGCCACTGGCGGCAGACTTGGCCTTCTTGCTGTAATCCTCTTTGTCCATATAGGAGTTCAGAGTACGGGTCAACGCGGTACGGAAGCCAACGAGGTGAGTACCACCATCCCGCTGCGGGATGTTGTTGGTAAAGCAGTAAACACCTTCCTGATAGGCGTCATTCCACTGCATCGCCACTTCAACACCGATACCATCCTGCTCGGTAGTGAAATGGAACACCTTCGGGTGGATCGGGGTCTTGTTCTGGTTTAGGTATTCAACGAACGCCTTGATGCCACCTTCGTAGCAGAAATGCGCCTCACGGCCGTCACGCTCATCCATCAGACGGATGGAAACACCGGAGTTGAGGAAGGAGAGCTCGCGCAGGCGCTTGGCCAGGATCTCGTAGTGGAACAGGGTGTCGCTGAAGATGGTCGGGCTCGGCCAGAAGCGAACTTCAGTACCGGTGCCGGTGCTGTCGCCAATCTGCTTGAGCGGCGCCTGCGGCTCACCCAGATGATAGGTCTGTTCGTAGACGTGGCCGTTACGACGAATGGTCAGCAACAGCTTGTCAGAGAGGGCGTTAACGACGGAGACGCCGACGCCGTGCAGACCACCGGAAACCTTGTAGGAGTTGTCATCAAACTTACCGCCTGCGTGCAGCACGGTCATGATGACTTCGGCAGCGGAGCGGCCCTCTTCCGGGTGAATATCGACCGGAATACCACGGCCGTTATCGCGTACGGAGACGGAGCCATCGGAATGGATCTTGACCTGAATATCGGAGCAGTAGCCAGCGAGCGCCTCGTCAATGGAGTTATCGACGACCTCGAACACCATGTGGTGCAGACCCGAGCCATCATCCGTATCGCCGATATACATCCCCGGGCGCTTGCGGACCGCATCCAGGCCCTTCAGCACCTTGATATTCGAGGAGTCGTAAGTATTTTCACTCATAGCTTACTCTCTGCCTTCTCTAACGTTTCGGAGATTTTACCCTGTTCCACGTGGAACAACTTGCAGTCATTCGCATCCATCATGTCTGCGAGCTGACCGGTGTCGATGGCGGTGATAAACACCTGGGACGCACACTGCTTCAGCCTTGCGGCCAGCAAGCGGCGCTTGTCGACATCCAGTTCAGAGGCAAAATCGTCAATTAAAAAAATACAGCCACGGCTGCTATGTTGATTCAAATAGAGCCCTTGGGCCAGTCGCATGGCGCAGACCAGCAACTTCAGCTGACCCCGGGACAAAATATCCTGAGCGGGCACCCCGTTCGCCTTGAGGCGCACATCGGCTTTTTGTGGACCGACACCGGTATAGCCCAGCGCCCGATCCCGCTCAAACCCCGCCTCCAGCAGATCGCCGAGGGGAGTATCTTTCTCCCAGCCCCGGTAAAAGCCGAGACTGATATCGAACTCCGGCAGAAAATCCGCCGTCATCTCCTTGATCAGGGGCGTAATGGCCTGACAATAACTGGTGCGAAACTTGGCCAGCTCACCCCCCAGCCGCACCAACTCCTGATCCCAGAACGCCAGCTGGCGATATTGGGTGCTCTGGCGCAACAGCGCATTGCGCTGTTTCAGCAGCCGCCGCACTCGTCCCCACAGGGCAAAGAAGGTCGGCTCCTGATGGAAGACACCCCAATCGAGCCAGGCGCGGCGAGCCTGAGGCCCGCCCGTCAGCAAGTTGAAACCATCGGGATGGATCAACTGCACCGGCAACAGCTCCGCCAAATCGGCAAGCCGCTGGGCCTGTGCCCCGGCAATCTTGAGCTGGGTCTCGCCACTCTTGTCTTTGGCAAGACCGATCGGTACCTGACGCCCCTCCAGCTCGCACTGGGCAAACAGGGTAAAGGCCCTCTCCCCCTGGCGGATGACCCGCCCGGTCAAATGAGTGCGAAAGGAGCGCCCCAGACCAAGGTAGTGAATGGCTTCCAGCACGCTGGTCTTGCCGCTGCCATTGCACCCGACCAGAATGTTGAGGCCGGGCGACAGCTTGAGACTGGCTTGCTGGATATTGCGAAAGTCGCTGAGCTGGAGTTTGACCAGGGACACGGCTAGATCCGCATCGGCATCACCACGTACTGAGCATCCTGATGTTCAAAATCCTCAATAATGGCACTGCTGATGGAATCGCTCAGGCTAATCCGAATTTGGTCACATTTTAACGTATTCAGCACGTCGAGCACATAAGAGACGTTAAAGCCGATCTCCATCTCGCCAGCGGCATATTGTACGTCAAGCAGCTCTTCGGCTTCTTCCTGTTCCGGGTTGTTGGCGGTGATGCGCAGCAGGTTTTCCTGCAGATTGAGACGCACCCCACGGAATTTCTCGTTGGAGAGGATAGCGGCGCGGGCAAACGCCTGACGCAGATCCTCACGGCCGGCGATGAGCGCCTTGTCGCTGTTGCGCGGAATGACGCGGCGCCAGTCCGGGAAACGGCCATCCACCAGCTTGGAGGTGAAGATGAAGCCGTCCAGCGCAGCACGCAGGTTGCTGCGACCGATCTGCAGCCGCACCGGTTTGTCTTCCGCCTCCAGCAGACGCACCAGCTCCAGTACCCCTTTGCGCGGCAGGATAACTTGATGATCGGGCAGCGATTCCCCTACTACCTCGCGGCGGCAGGTGGCCAGACGGTGACCGTCGGTCGCCACGGTGCGCAGACCGTGACCTTCGCTCTCGAACAGCATGCCGTTCAGGTAGTAACGCACGTCCTGGCTGGCCATGGAGAACTGAGTCGCATCGATCAGCTTCTTCAGCTCCAGCTGGCTGATATCGAACTCGAGCACGGATTCCCAATCCTCGATGTTCGGATACTCGGTCGCCGGCAGGGTCGAGAGGTTGAAGCGGGAGCGACCGGACCGGATGATCAGGCGCTCGCCTTCGGTATTGAGACGGATCTCGGCGCCTTCCGGCAGACCACGGCAGATATCCAGCAGCTTACGCGCCGGTACTGTGGTGCGGCCATCTTCGCTGGCCCCGTTCAGATAGACCTGACCGATCATCTCTACTTCGAGATCGGTACCGGTCAGTGACAGCAGACCGTTGCTGACATCAAGCAGCACGTTGCCGAGGATCGGCAGGGTCGGTCGGCCGCCGAGGGCGCCGGACACCAGTTGCAGAGGACGTAACAGGGCCTCACGGCTAATTTCGAGCTGCATCTGTGCTCTCCGTTGTGATTAGGAGGAAAAGATTCGGATCAGGTTGGAATATTCGCGCTGCATCTGTCCACTCGATTCCGTTATCAGGAAGAAAGGGTACGGATCAGGTTGGAATAGTCCTCCTTGATGTCGTGACTCTCCTCCTTCAGCTGCTCGATCTTGCGGCAGGCATGAAGAACGGTAGTGTGGTCACGGCCACCAAAGGCATCACCTATCTCCGGCAAACTGTGGTTGGTCAGCTCCTTGGCCAGTGCCATCGCCAGTTGGCGCGGACGGGCAACGGAGCGGGAACGACGCTTGGAGAGCAGATCCGCCAGCTTGATCTTGTAGTACTCCGCCACCGTCTTCTGGATATTGTCGATGGTGACCAGCTTCTCCTGCAGTGCCAACAAGTCGCGCAGCGCTTCGCGCACGAAATCGATGTTGATGGCACGGCCGGTGAAGTTGGCGTTGGCGATCACCCGGTTGAGGGCGCCTTCCAGTTCACGGACATTGGATCGCAGACGTTTGGCAATGAAGAAGGCCACTTCGTCCGGCAGATGGATCTGGTTCTCGTCTGCCTTGCGCATCAGGATCGCGACGCGGGTCTCCAGTTCCGGCGGCTCGATCGCCACGGTCAGGCCCCAGCCGAAGCGGGACTTGAGGCGATCCTCGACACCGTTGATCTCCTTCGGATAGCGATCCGAGGTCAGGATGATCTGCTGATTACCTTCCAGCAAGGCATTGAAGGTATGGAAGAACTCCTCCTGGGAGCGCTCCTTGTTGGCGAAGAACTGGATGTCATCGATGAGCAGGGCATCGACACTGCGGTAGTAACGCTTGAACTCTTCAATGGCGTTGTTTTGCAGCGCTTTCACCATGTCCTGAACAAACCGTTCGGAGTGCATATAGATGACTTTGGCATCTTTTTTACTCTCCTTGATGGCATTGCCAACGGCGTGCAACAGGTGGGTTTTACCCAGGCCGGTGCCGCCATAGAGGAACAGCGGGTTGTAAGCACCACCCGGATTGTCCGCTACCTGACGGGCAGCCGCACGCGCCAACTGGTTGGACTTACCCTCAACGAAATTCTCGAAGGTATAGTTCACGTTGGTGTTGCTCTTGTGGTTCGGCTCGGGCTTGGCTTCAGCCTTGCTTTCCCAGCTCTTCTGCAAGTTATTCACAGGCGCGGCACCCTGTACCGGCGCTCTGGCGACAGCAACAGGATGGGGACGATTGCCTATATCAAAACGCAGGGCGGGGCCGTCGACCCCGCAGAGTTCGTTGATGATGCCGTTAACCCGGATGAGATACTTGTCTCGTACCCAGTCCAGAACAAAGCGATTCGGTGCATACAGGGTCAGAGTATTGTCACTCAACTCCGCTTGAAGCGGCCGGATCCACATGCTGAATTCTGCCGAGGGCAACTCATCTTGCAGCCGGTTAAGGCACTGCTGCCATAGCGAAGCAGTCACTCTAAACTCCTGTCGATTGATTAACTAAAGACCGGCTATTCTACGTTTTTAGCCGCCGGATCTCCAGCCATCGCCCGGTGGATCCAGCAAATAAGATCCTTGACTTTCAAGGATCCAGCGCCTTTGGATCGGATTTCATCCCCAAAGTTACCCACAGCTTGATCCACCGTCCGGATTGGTCGATCCCGTGCTTCTCTCCTGTTATTTCATATAACCAAATGTCATTTATTTTTTAAATTTTATTCCAATAACATCAGCGCCAAACCAGTTATTACAACTACAAATACAAGACATTGAGAGAGAGAAACACCATGAAAACATCCATCAAACTGATTTCTGGCGCAGCCATCCTGCTCGCCACCCTGTCCGGTCAGGCCATCGCCCAGGAGACCATCAAGGTCGGCATGTCTGGCAAATATTTCCCGTTCACCTTCGTCAAGCAGGACAAGCTGCAAGGCTTTGAAGTGGATATGTGGAACCAGATCGGCGAGCGCACCGGCTACAAGGTCGAATTCGTGACCGCCAGCTTCTCCGGCCTGTTTGGCATGCTGGAAACCGGCCGCATCGACACTATCTCCAACCAGATCACCATCACCGACGAGCGCAAGGCGAAGTACGACTTCTCCCAGCCTTACGTCTATGACGGCGCCCAGATTGTGGTACGCAAGGGCAACAGCACCATTCATGGCATCAAGGATCTGGAAGGCAAGAAGGTGGCCGTGAACCTGGGTTCCAACTTCGAAGAGCTGCTGCGCAAGAACGACCCGAACAAGAAGATCGATATCCGCACCTATGACTCCGCCTTCGAGCAGGATGTTGCCCTGGGTCGCATCGATGCCTTCGTGATGGACCGCGTCTCCACCGCCCAGCTGATCAAGGAGTCCAAGCTGCCACTGCAACAGGCTGGCGCACCGTTCGAGACTATCGAGAACGCCCTGCCCTTCCTGAAGACCCCGGAGAAACAGGCGCTGCTGAAGAAGGTCGACGAGGCCCTGACTGCCATGCGCAAGGATGGCTCCCTGCGTCAGATCTCCGAGAAATGGTTCGCTTCCGACATCACCGACAAATAAATGATGGAATTTGACCTCGAATACACGCTGGGGCTGTTTCCCATCCTGCTCAAATACCTGGGCACCACGATGGAAATGGCCCTGTGGGGATTCGTGCTGGCACTCGTACTCTCGCTGGCCCTGGCGATAGTACGGGTGTTTCGCGTCCCCGCGATTCACTGGCTGGCGATGCTCTATATCTCGTTCTTTCGGGGTACACCGCTACTCGTTCAGCTGTTCCTGCTCTACTACGGATTGCCGCAACTGTTCCCGATCTTCGTGGGAATGGATGCCTTTACCGCCGCCATCGTCGGTCTGACCCTGCACTTCGCCGCCTACATGGCCGAGTCGATCCGCGCAGCCATCCTCGGCATTCACAAAAGCCAGATGGAAGCGGCGCTCAGTATCGGCATGAGCCGTTATCAGGCGATGCAGCGGATCATCCTGCCGCAGGCGGCACGCATCGCCACCCCGTCGCTGATGAACTACTTCATCGATATGATCAAGAGCACCTCGCTGGCCTTCACCCTGGGAGTAGCCGAGATCATGGGCAAGGCGCAAATGGAAGCCTCCTCCTCCTTCAAGTTCTTCGAGAGCTTTATGGCGGTGGCGCTGATCTACTGGGTGGTGGTGATCTTCTTTACCCGCTTGCAGCATCTGCTGGAAGTCCGTCTCAACCGTGCCTATTAAAGGAGGGCTCTCATGATCAAGCTAACCGGCCTCTCCAAGGCATATCACGGCAATCAGGTGCTCAACGGCATCGATCTGGAGGTCAAAAAGGGGGAAATTGTCGTCATCATCGGCCCCTCTGGCACCGGCAAGTCAACCCTGTTGCGCTGCCTGAACCTGCTGGAGACCCCGGATGCGGGCACCCTTGCCATCGACGATCTTGAGCTGAATCTGGCCAAGGCCAGCGAACAGCAGGCGATCGAGCTGCGTAAACGAGCCTCCTTCGTGTTCCAGAACTATGCCCTGTTTGCCAACAAGACGGCGCTCGACAACATCGCCGAAGGTTTGATCACCGTCTGGAAACAGCCAAAAGCGGAGGCCCGCGCCACAGCGCTCGGCATCCTCAAGGATATTGGTCTCGCCGACAAGCAGGATGCCTATCCGGCCTCCCTCTCCGGCGGCCAGCAGCAGCGGGTCGGCATTGGCCGCGCCATGGCGGCCCACTCCAAGGTGATCCTGTTTGACGAGCCCACCTCGGCCCTAGATCCCGAGTGGGTCGACGAGGTTTTGGGGCTGATGAAAGCGTTGGCCCGCCAGCACCAGACCATGGTGGTGGTGACCCATGAGATTGAATTTGCTCGTGATGTTGCCGATCGGGTGATCTTCATGGAAGGAGGGCGGATCGTCGAGCAAGGCCCGCCGGATCAGATATTGGTCGATCCCAAGGATCCCCGTACCCGGGAGTTCTTGCGGAAAGTCCTTAAATAGCTCTCTCTTTGGCGGCCTGGCCGCCTTTTTTATTGAGGGATCCCTTGTTTAACCCCGGGTTGCCAGTATAATCCGGAGCCCTTGATCCTCTGGATCCTCACGCTCGGCAGTGGCCTTTTCAAGACCACGGCAGGATGAGAGGGAACGGCGGATTGACTAAAAGCCGAACTCTGTTTAGAATTCGGCCTCTTTTGCTAGTCGTCACACGCTATAGCTGGCGCGTCGGCTAAGTGTGACAATCAAAACTGTACAGAAATACGGAATCGAATCATGAAACGTACTTTTCAACCGTCCAACCTGAAGCGCAAGCGCTCTCACGGTTTCCGCGCCCGCATGGCAACTGCCAACGGTCGTAAAGTTCTGGCCGCTCGTCGTGCCAAGGGTCGTGCCCGCCTGGTAGTCTAATGCCTACCCAGCACACCTTCTCTCGGGAGTTACGTCTGTTAACTCCCGAACACTTCAAACGCGTTTTCGCCGAGCCTGTCCGGGCCGCCTCTCCGCAGATTACCCTTCTCGCTTCTCCCAATTCGCTCGAACACCCTCGTCTTGGTCTCGCTGTGCCCAAAAAAGCACTCAAGCGTGCCGTTTGGCGTAATCGTGTCAAACGGGTGGTTCGGGAAAGTTTCCGCCTCAAACAACATCAGCTGCCCGCTATCGACATCGTGGTGATCGCCAAGGCCGGTGTGAAAGAGATGGATAACGAGGAACTGTTCAAGTTACTGGAAAAGCTATGGCGCACCCTGTCACGCCGTTGCAATGGGTAGCTATCAAACTGATACGCCTGTATCAGCTAATCATTAGCCCTCTGCTCGGGCCGCGCTGCCGTTTTACCCCAACTTGTTCCCAATTTGCGATAGAAGCCATCCGACTTCACGGTTTCATAAAAGGCGTTTGGTTAGCCAGCAAACGTCTATTAAAATGCCATCCCTTATCCGAGGGTGGTTATGACCCGGTTCCGCAACCAAAGCGAAGAAACTGAAAACTATGGAATCACAACGCAATCTACTCCTGATCGGTTTGCTGTTCGTGAGCTTTCTGCTCTGGCAACAGTGGGAGTCCGACAAGGCTCCGAAGCCGGCCCCGACTACCGTGGCCCAAACCGAACATTTCGTACCTGAAGCCGGTCAGACCGGTGATATTCCTCAGGTTTCCGAGCAAGCCAACGCAACTGCCGCACGCAAGCTGATCACCGTCTCCTCTGACGTGCTCAAGCTGACCCTGGACACCCAGGGTGGCGACATCGTGTCTGCCGAACTGCTGTCTCACAAACTGGAAGAGGGCAAGGACCAACCGTTCGTGCTGCTGACCAGCAAGCCTGAGCACCTCTATATCGCCCAGAGCGGTCTGGTAGGTCGCAACGGTCCGGACAGTCAGGCCGAAGGACGTCCTACCTATGAAGCCGCCCAGACCAGCTATCAGCTGGCCGATGGTCAGGATCAAGTCGTCGTTCCGATGACCTGGACCGACAGCAAGGGCGTGGTCTTCACCAAGGAGTTCATCCTCAAGCGTGGCGACTATGCCGTTGGCGTTGATTACAAGATCGACAACAAATCTGCCGAGCCGGTTCAGGTGCAGTTCTATGGTCAGCTGAAGCAGACCGTAGCCACACCGAAGGATCAGGAAGGTCATGCCATGGTAGCCAGCGCTTACCGTGGTGGTGCCTTCTCCACTGAAGATACCCGCTACAAGAAGTACACCTTCGACGAGATGAAGGATGCCGACCTGAACAAGACCACCAAGGGTGGTTGGGTCGCCATGCTGCAACACTACTTCGTTTCTGCCTGGGCTCCGAATGCCGACGATACCAACAGCTTCTACAGCCGCGTGATCCCGGGTAAAGGCCAGGCCATCATCGGTTACAAGGCGCCGATGGTTGACGTGGCTGCCGGTCAACAGGCCGAAGTGACCAGCAAACTGTGGGTTGGCCCCAAGCTGCAAGACCAGATGGCCAAGGTGGCTAACCATCTCGACCTGACCGTCGACTACGGCTGGCTGTGGTTCATCGCCCAACCGCTGCACTGGCTGCTGACCGTGTTCCACGGTTTCGTCCAGAACTGGGGTCTGGCCATCATCATGCTGACCCTGCTGGTGCGCGGCATCATGTTCCCGCTGACCAAGGCCCAGTACACCTCCATGGCCAAGATGCGCATGCTGCAACCCAAGATTGCGGCCCTGCGCGAGCGCTTCGGCGATGACCGCCAGAAGATGTCTCAGGGCATGATGGAGCTGTACAAGAAGGAGAAGGTCAACCCGCTGGGTGGCTGCCTGCCGATCCTGGTTCAGATGCCGATCTTCATCGCCCTTTACTGGGCACTGATGGAGTCCGTTGAACTGCGTCACGCGCCGTTTGCCCTGTGGATCACTGACCTGTCAGTGAAGGACCCCTTCTTCGTGCTGCCAATCCTCATGGGTGCCTCCATGTGGTATCTGCAGAAGATGAGCCCGACCACCGTAACCGACCCGATGCAGCAGAAAGTGATGCAGTTCATGCCGATCATCTTCACTTTCATGTTCCTCTGGTTCCCGGCTGGCCTGACTCTCTACTGGCTGGTGAGCAACGTCATCTCCATCATCCAGCAGACCATCATCTATCGTCAGCTGGAGAAGAAAGGACTGCATTCACGCAGCTAATCTTCCCGTGATGACAAAAGAGGCGGCCTTCGGGCCGCCTTTTTTATTACAATGTCTCCACTACGTTTTCCTATCAGCGAACAAACGAGCCAAGCAAGATGACAACAGATACGATCGTGGCCCAGGCCACCGCGCCAGGCCGTGGTGGCGTCGGCATAGTCCGGGTCTCCGGCCCCGCCGCCGAACAGGTCGCCGGGATAGTGCTCGGCAAGCTCCCGCGGGTGCGCTACGCCGAATATCTGCCGTTCAAGGATGAGCAAGGCCAGGTACTGGATCAGGGCATAGCCCTGCTGTTCAAAGCCCCCAACAGCTTCACCGGCGAGGATGTGCTGGAGCTGCAGGGCCACGGCGGCCCCGTCATCATGGACATGCTGATCCGCCGCATTCTGAAAATCGATGGCATCCGCCCTGCCCGCCCCGGCGAGTTCAGCGAGCGCGCCTTCATCAACGACAAGCTGGATCTGGCCCAGGCCGAAGCCATCGCTGACCTTATTGAAGCCTCCAGCGAACAGGCCGCCCGCAGCGCAATGCACTCCCTGCAGGGGCAGTTCTCCAGCAAAATCCAGCAGCTTGTGGAGAGCCTGATCCGGCTGCGCATCTATGTGGAAGCGGCCATCGACTTCCCGGACGAGGAGATCGACTTCCTCTCCGACGGCAAGGTGGCGGGCGACCTTTACACCATCATGTCCGAGCTGGACGACGTGTGCGGGGAAGCCAAACAGGGCGCCCTGCTGCGGGAAGGGATGAAGGTGGTGATCGCCGGTCGTCCCAACGCTGGCAAATCGAGCCTGCTCAACGCCCTGGCGGGGCGCGAGTCGGCCATCGTCACCGAGATCGCTGGCACCACCCGCGATGTGCTGCGCGAGCACATCCATCTCGATGGCATGCCGCTACACATCATCGATACCGCCGGTCTGCGCGACACTCAGGACAAGGTGGAGCAGATCGGTATCGAACGAGCCTGGGCCGAGATCGAACAGGCCGATCGGGTGCTGTTTATGGTGGATGGCACCACCACAGATGCGGTCGACCCGCGCGAGATCTGGCCGGAATTTGTTGATCGGTTGCCAAAAAACATCGGCCTCACCGTCATTCGCAACAAGGCCGACCTGACCGGCGAGGATCTGGCACCGAGTCAGGAGCAGGGCCACGCCGTCTACCGCATCTCCGCCAAGACCGAGCTGGGGCTGCCTGCCCTGCGCGAGCACCTGAAAGCCTGCATGGGCTTCCAGGGCAACACCGAAGGGGGCTTTATGGCCCGCCGCCGCCATCTGGATGCGCTGGAACGTGCCGCCGAGCGCCTGCTGGTGGCCAAAGAGCAACTGGAAGTGTTCGTGGCTGGCGAGCTGGTGGCCGAAGAGTTGCGCCTGGCGCAGGAGTCCCTCTCCGAGATCACCGGCGAATTCAGCTCCGACGATCTGCTGGGCCGCATCTTCTCCAGCTTCTGCATCGGCAAGTAATGTGGTGAAAAATCAGCAATAAAAAGCAGCCAGTGAGAACATAAGGCATTGTAAATATTGGACTTTGTTTTTTACTGGCTATTCTTGCCTGATCTTGTTTCGTGAGAATTTACCCCGAGAGTACCCCAAAGTAACCTCTTGGGGTACTTTTGGGGGACACTTATGAAGATCAGCATCGAATACCGCGCACCGGACGCCGAAGGCAAGCGCGCTCTGCGCTTAACCTACTACGCCGGCTCCTACCTTGACCAAACCACGGGCATCCGCAAGCACAAACGCAGCAGAGAGACCCTGGATCTCTTCCTGTACGACAAGCCGCGTACCCCAGCACAGCGGCTCCACAACAAAGAAACCCAGCGAGCAGCCGAAGCCATCCGCGCCAAGCGACTCTTCGAGTACGAGACTGGTAAACACCATCTGGATTTCTCGAACGCCTACAAGGCCAGCTTCTTCGAGTACTTCCAAGATGTTACAGACCAAAAAGCGGCAGGTAGCAAGAGCAACCACTCCATCTGGATATCAGCCCTCAAGCATTTACGCCAGTACCATAAGCTGCCGGAACTGACTTTCGAGGAAGTAGATCAGCTGTTCCTGGAGGGGTTTCGGCATTACCTGATGCACAAGGCCCGCACCAAAAGCGGCACACCACTGAGCCGCAACACCCAAAGTGCCTATTTCAACAAGTTAAGGGCGGCCCTGAACCAGGCTGAGCAGGAACGGCTGCTACCGGATAATCCGGTACGACGTGTCAAAGCTATCCAGGGGGAGAAGAACAAACGGGTTTACCTGACCGAAGACGAGGTACGAGCCTTGGCCCAGGCCGAGTGCCGGTACGACGTTCTTAAGCGCGCCTTTCTGTTCTCTTGTTGCACTGGCTTGCGCTGGTCCGACATTCACAAGCTGACCTGGGCCGAGCTGGAGCCCTTCTATGGCCATTACCGTATCGTCTTCACCCAGAAAAAGACCAGCGGCCTGCAATACCTGGATTTGAATGACATGGCGATGCAGCTGATGGGGCGCCCAGGCAAGGCAACAGAGCGGATCTTCAAGGGCCTCAAGTACTCGGCTTGGCACAACATGGAGCTCACCCGGTGGGCGTTGCAGGCGGGTATAACCAAGAAGGTCACCTTCCACAGCGCGCGTCATACCTTCGCCGTCATCCAGCTTAACCGCGGCGTTGATATCTATGCCCTCTCCCGCTTGCTGGGGCACAGTGAGCTGAGAACCACCGAAATCTACGCCGACATTCTTGAATCGCGGCGCCGAGATGCCATGCTCGATTTCCCCAATGTCTTGGGGTGATAGAAGCACCCTCGACGAGATCATAGCCAGGAAGAGCCAACAAATAGGCCAGCGCAACCATGCGCTGGCCTAGATTATCTTAGATAATATAGATCGGATTTCAGGATCGCCCTGCAGCCCAAGCGGTAACTGGGTTTCACTGAATTGGCTTGTGACCGTTATCGTGAACTTTGTGACCACTTTCGTGATAGTTTGTGACCGTTATCGTGATAGTGCAGGCCGGCCGATGGTAAACCGCCCCTTGGCATGTTCACTGATTGACCAACCCAGTTCAGCCAGTTCATACAGCGCCTTGCGAACTCGCGATTGCCGCTTTCGGTTGGTGGCCGCGCTGGACTTATCAGGAAAAGCGTAAGAGACCAGTTTATCTAAACCTACTGGCTTGCTGCGGCCACAATCAATCCAGGCACAAAGCCGCTGATGCAATATCCGGGCAGTGCTACTACGCAGTTGCCGTACCTCAGCCAGATCGATATAGGTATATCGGCCATTACCCAATATGGCATTGGTCAGCAATGGATTAAGCGCCACAAAGAGCCTATCGGTCAGGGGATCGCTGGCATAGTTCGCCAGCAGACGAAAACCACTACGCAAGCCTGCTACCTGTGCTATTACCGACACCTTCCACAACCGCTCGACAGTGCGACGCACCGTATTGGTGTCACGAGGGTTTGCGTAACCAATCTCCTTGGCCAGTTTGCGCAAGCTGCTTTTGACTACCAAGACATCCTGCTGGTTGGCAATCCCACGCAGCTGAAGTAGGTCTCGTAATATCTCTCCGGTTTCACCACTCGCAATAGGCCCAATCTTGCCACTTTCTGATTCAAGCCCAGCTAGGGCAACCAACCCTTGAAGTACGCGCAAATCGTCAGCCCCCAAGGGTTCTGGCCCAGAAAACTCAATCTGATTACCGTTATCCAAACGGTAAATCACCTCCAGCTTGTCACGGCGGCGTTGGCCATTCGAGATCGCCCTAAACAACCCGGGAGCAAGGCAGTGCATATGGTCGTGCCGGGCATGAGTCAATTCAAAGCAAGGCACGTTTGCCCCCAGCCCAGTGTATTTCGTCAAAACCAGCGGGGTACAGCACGCCACCTTCCTTCCGCTCCAGCCAGCGCTCCGGTAGTGGCGGCCCATAATTGCTTTTGCTTACCCCAAACCGCACGTAAAGCTGGCTCTTCTCTACCGATACGCCCAGCTTCTGCGCCTCTTTCTTGGTCATAGTGGCGAGATAGGCCTGCCAGCGAACGTTGTCAACCAGTACCGACGAACCACGGCTTGCCTGCTGCAGATCGCCAGCTTCTTGGAATGCCGCAGATTTACTGGTGTGGTGTACAAACAACACAGCGCATCCCTTCAGCATGGCCAGCCGTTCCAGCTGACCCAGCACCAGTGTCATAGCACAGGCTGCATTCTCATCAGCATCGTGAAAGCGTCTCAGTGTATCGATAACCACCAACCTGACCCCCTCAGCCCAAATGGCAATCGCTTCCCACCAATGGCTATCCAGCACATTCGGGCTGGCACCCTGAAGCGATATCAAACGAAGGTATCGTTCAACGTTGGCACGAAGTTCAGCATCAAGACCTCTGCCCAAGGCAAACAAGCGCTGGTGCAGTACAGGCCAAGGGTCCTCGGCAGGCAGGTAGAGCACAGCTCCCCTGCCCAGATTGCCAAGCCCAATCCAATCCGGCCCACCGGATATCTGCATTGCCAGTTGCAATGCCAACATCGATTTGCCCACCCCTCCCGGTGACACCAAAGCACCAACGCAGCCAACAGGCAGCCCCGGGAGGACAAAATCGAGGGGTTTTGGAGGCTCAACAAAAGCCGACCGGAGATCCTGGGGGCAGAGAGATGTAATCAGATCCTGTGTCATACCCACCTCACAACCGCCCATGGCTAGCTTGCCGCACACGCTTGGTTACATGCTCAGTGAGTTCGGCGTCCGGTGAAATGCGGTGGGAGAGCAGCCAATCCAGCAGCTCAACGCGCTTGAAGTAGATCTTTTTGCCTTGTGGCTTGTAATGCGGCAGACGCTTTTCACTGGTCAGCCGGTACACATAGCAGATAGAAACCCCCAGCAACTCAGCGCACTCCTCGGCAGAAAGCACCTCTTTTTGCGCCTGTCCTTGCTGGATTACCAACTGCTTAAGCTCATAAAGCTCTTTCAGGATTGCCCCATTCGGATCACTGAAAACTGACGAATTTTGTTCGCGCATGCAGATTGTCTCCTAGTTACAAACATCAGCATGCAAGAGCGTACCGGGGACCTAACGAAATCCAGACCGCTGTAAGTGCCCGTTTTGGGCACTTACAGCGCTTTTGAGAAAAACTTTACATGTGGAGGTTTAAAAATGTAGATATGAGAAGTAATTTTATGAAACTGATTTTATTATCTACATCAGATAGATATTGAATCAACACACTCTATCTGGATTCACATAAAACCCTAAAATTATTGAAAAGTTGCTCTTGGGTATCGGACAGACTCATACCCCACAGCGATGCTAGTTGCCTCTCTGCAATCTCGCTATCCCATGGCATTAGTGTATTATTTTGAAACTTTCCAAACGGACCATCCGTCTCGGTTAGAATTCGTGATTTTGGCATTTTTAAAGCTAGAGCTTTACCCTTTGATGTCTGTAACATGGCTGGGCCAACAGAGAACCAACAACCTATTTCAATTGCGTCTTGAAGCTGCTTTGGAGTACCAGTAAACCAATGCAGTATTGGTGTACCTTCACTAGCCTTGAGTTCATCAATTACAGTAGCTGCACACCCTCGGCTATGGATAGTCATTATTCTACCTCCAGCACGACTCACACTACGCAATATATGCCTTAATACCTTAAGTTGAACTTCCCAGTGTTCTTTGAAGCCACTTCCACCATCAAGACCTATTTCACCCACGTACTGTGTTTCAGGGAGTAACGCATCGAATAAATCCAACTCTTGGAATCTTTGATGCGCAATTTGTGGATGAAGTCCTAATGCCGTTCGTATCCTCTTCCCCCCCTGAGCAAGCCTACAAGTTCCCTCCCAAGCCTTAGGCGTTGTTGTCACAGACAATACGTAGGCTCCTCGCCTTTTGCATTCCTCGGCCACCTTGAATGGCTCGGGGTACAAATCGAGGTGACAATGCATATCTATACTCACCGAACACCTTCAGACTTCAGAAAGGCATCCACTTCATTCAGTCCGTCTAAGAAGACTCTCTGAAACTCTTGAAAATCGGCTATTGGTAATGGTCCGCTATTCGCAACCCAAGAACCAATCCTGCGAGTTGCCTTCTCTGCAACCGCAATCCGTAATGCAAGAACATCATCTCTACGGTCTGTCTCACTTAAAACATGGGCAACACGATCAAAAGTGTATTCAACGTTCTCTATGATTCCACCAGCTTTCAACGCTGAGCGTCGAATAATACAGGGGACACAAATGCCACATTGCTGGTTAGAGCGCTTCCAATGACTACATGAAACAGTATTGTCCACAATATCTGATAATAATTTTCTGTTCTTACAGTCTAAAGCCATTTGTCCTTTAGTTTTAAACTGATAAGGATTTAAAATACGGCATGGGATCATCGCCTTTTCAAAAATCCTTTGGATACTGTCGATAAAGTATGGATGGGTTGTTCTTGTGCTCAACGAACCAATACGCCTATTAGTCAATGGAGCATTCAATGAGATAAATCCATTTTCAGGCACAAACAATTCAACTTCATCTTTCTGAGATACCTCTTGCACAGCACAAGCTCCGATAGCCGCAAACGCAAGAAAATTTAAGCTGCGTGTTCGCATAGAAATATCAGTCTCACCGATAGACAGGTGAGGGTCAGCGTTAACCTGAAAACGAGAATACCGCCCAGAGAGCGCTGAAGCTATCTTATCCTGATGGGATTTATCTCCTTTGTATGCATGACTTACCAATAATGGGGCACGCCCCTGGGCAAGAAGATCGATCGCCCCAATGGCAGAATCGAGCCCTCCTGAAAATAAGCACACAGAATCAAGTCCCTGGAGTTGAACTAACTGGAAACGGTCAGACCCACTATATGGCTTGGGAGAAGCAAAACCACCTTCCTTAAATTCAAAATCCCACATGTCACCGCTGAGAAAATGGAGCGATTTTTCAATATCCTTTTTCAGGGGGAGCCAGCGTTCAGGCTCATTCAGCGGCAGTTGAAGAAAAAACTGGCGAGTCCAGCCATCTTCAGTGTCAGAGCGGCGAACAAAAGTATCTGCAGCTGTAACGGCTAGTGCTATTGTCAGAAAGTCCATAGCTTGGCTAGGAATACTGACCCCCAAACGCTTTATCTTATCTATGATCGGGTTTCCGATGAAAGATATATCACTACGGTGCTTGCCACCCAGCCCATAAAGTTGCACCGGCAACAAGCCATCTTCAGCTAAAGGCAGCAACTGATAATCGTGATGGAATACTAACTTTGTCACTGGTAGGTCTCCCATTCCTTCCATACATCTATGATGGCTTGACGCTCAATCTGTACCATTTGCTGACGGCTGACGTTTCTCACCTTACCAGTTAGTTTGGTTGCCATATGCTTATCAACTACAACCTTGATGAGTTCCCGCAGTTCAGTTTCTGCTCTCAGAGCCTGAGAAGGTGTATTGGCTTTGTTCCATGCTTTATCGGAATCCATAACCATCTGCAGGAAGATGATTTCAGCCAAGTAACCAATCATTGTGTCGACAATAACATCATCAGTGATGCACTGGGGATCGAAAGTCTCCACCCCATCCAAAGCCTCTACAAGAGCATGATTCATTGCGGCACGGATCTTATCCGAATCTCCATCCCCAGTGGCCAGCGCCTGCGTTATCGTGGAAATAGCAAGCTCACAAGGCAGGCCGGCTAAACTCCCAAGATCGACACTAGCTTCGCCCGAAGCTGCCGGTACACCAGCCAGAATGCTGAAAAGTCCCGCACCTGCATTGGTGGCACTTCCCATTCTTCTGGCAGCATTACTGCTTCCACCACTGGCTTTACGTGCGTAATGACCGATCGCTTTCCTAAAATCATCTCGATTGCCACTAGATACAGCGCGACCTAAAGATGTGCGATATGGCCTAAATCTATCACCCTGAGGCAATGGTAGTGGTTGCTGCGGTTGATCATCCGCCCATGGAGGGACGAGTGGTGATCCCCCTCCTGGTCCAGTACTTGATTGCGAAGTTCCCATTACCCCTCCTTATGCCATTGCTCATCTTTGAGGGCTGCAGCCATCCAGGGAGGACGCTTGTCACCCAATTCCAGTTCTTGCAGCAAATATCGAACAAGAATCTTGGCCGCCTCAGCAGAATGCCGGGCCAGCAAACAAGCACCAGCAAACCCTTTAGGCTTTCTAGACCAGTCAGAAACCTGCCTTAAGTGGCTAATAATCCCTTCCATGACTGGTATCTGCTCCTCTAATGGAAGGGTATCCAACAACTTTTCTGCTGTTGGGGAGCTAGTGTTCTTCGTGTCCACCAGTACACTCAGGATTTCTCGCCCAATAGGGGATAACCCCACTACATAGGCACCAATCGGCATAGTTTCCCGAGACAAGTAAATCGCAGCTCTGAGATCAACCCCGCCCAATCGAGGCTCAAGCTGAGACCACTCGCTAATGAAGGACTTGGTGGTTGGATTATCCATCCATGTCTTCGGGGCTCCATCAGGTATTTTTCCTCCATCATCCTCGAGCTGTTTGAGCAGTGCAGGTATTCCTTGTTCAGCATCCACCAAACGATAGAAATCTGCTGTTGCCTCAACACCAACACAGCGCTCGAAAATTACTAGCTTAGTAATGATGGCTTCATCCAGCGGCATTGACCGACGCCGAGCAATCTGCGAGCGCATTTTTACGACGTTTAAAAGTCGTTTCACGATTCGCGGATTTCCGTGAATAATTGGGGAATTGGCCAGTATCGGTGCAATACGATCTGCCCGAGAAAATGCTCTGGCTAAGTCACCATCTTCTGACTGTCCTGTCAGTGCTAATGCATCCTGCCGGGTTATAGGATCGTCTTTCCAAGAATGTTGTAGTGACTTCTCCAATCCCTCACGGAGCATATTGAGCTTGTCTTCGGGCAGACGGTGATCAATGGCGTAAAGCATAAACAAATAAGAACGAATTTCCCGAACACCAGCCTTGGGAACACGAATAGGGACTTGAATTAGCTTGTCCAAATAGTCGATCTGGTGTCGCTCTGATGCACCTTTAAAATGATCAGCTACCGCAGAACGGATCATTTCTTCATCGGCGGCGATGATGAAAGCAGTATTAGTCAGGAATAGGAACAGCCGGATAGCCTCAAGAGTATGGATGGCATTAGTTGGTAAGCAACGATCAAGATTATCGATAACCACTACCAACGGCTTACCAAGCTCTTCCAAAATTTCCCCGTACTCTTTTCGAAAGGCGTCAATCTGTTGAGGTGGACTTTTCTTTGGCTCAGACTTCAGTAGCCCGCCGGCTTGTTCCTTAACCTCTGAAGCCGTCTTGCACAAATCCTCATACTCACCCTGATTCTGAATACCATCAACAGAATTCCCTAGAGCGCCTAAACTCCTAGCAACAAGCCCTCCGGTAGGAATACCGGCAATCAGGGCGGCCCCCTCAGCCAGTAAGCCCATTGCACGGAATCCATTAACCCGGGCTAGGAGTCTCTTTGTTTTGGTCACTAGGCCATCATTTCCATCTGCCGCTTCGGTCAAAGCCGACGCGATAACCTCCAAAAGAGCAGCTCTAGCATCGTCATACCCTTGGTACAACCAAGCATCAAACTTGATGACTATCCATTCCCCATTCTCGTGCTCTAGTTTTTGCTCAATCAACTCTAAAAGAGATGATTTACCAGCTCCCCAGTTACCAAAAATCCCAACAGAAACTGGCAACATTTTGTCAGTGGTTAGGATATCAACAGCAAGTTGTGAAACCTCACCAAAGTTTAAATAGTCTTCAGAGGATTCCTTATCAGCCCACATCGTACATCCTTGTGCCAGTCAATAGAGTTAGAAATCTAGTGCTATGCTAAACAAGACCCATGAAAGTCTCAAACATAAGAATGATTCCAGATAGATAGGAATCCCCCTACCTCTTCCAGCGCCCCCAAGAGCCCCCATTCCTCCAAACCGGATGGCCTACATTCCAGAGCGAAGAACAGCACGAACATTCCAGATAGATGGGAAGGCTCCTATCAATGTTCCAGGTGCTCGTTCTGAAGCGACATTCCACTATCTGGAATATCCGCACCAAGATTCCAGATAGATAGTTATGTGGAAAGGAATTGGACAGAGATTGGCCGGGGATGAGGGCGCTGATTCCACTGGCCAATAAGCCACTGGATTCCAGTACTCCAACTTTGTCACGAACGAACAAACTCAACATTTTCAATAAGTTGATTGAACACCAAGGCCTTCGGTGCCATGCTGAAATCATGTTCATTGGTGGAGTAACACGATGGATTCGTTCAGTTGGGGGATGGTTGGCTTGCTGGCCTTCTTCACGCTTGTCTTCGTGTGGAGTCTGTATAGCTACAAGGCGCATGCAAAAGAGAGACACCATGAAACCGATCGCTGATATCGCCCTCATGGCGGTGGTTGCGCTGGGCTTGATGGCACTTGGCGACACGGTGCTTGCATGGCTGCTGATCTGCCTGCCACCGGTTTACTGGTGCTGGCCAATACTGGCCTGGGCCACCAGGCACCCCATCACGGCCAGGTTGCAGTTAATGGCTCTTGCCACACTCACCTGCTGGCACTGGCCCGCCGGGCTGTTCACTGCGCTGAGCATCGCACTCATCTGGACAGCGAAAACCCTGAAGACAACCCCACGCCCAAAGCGCAAGGGTGGGCCGGTCATCAAAAATTACTACTTCTGGAGCTAACTGCGTGTCTCCTTGGCCACACTAGCGATAAGGTACCTTGAGCAACCAAGCATCTCCTGAATCGCGGAATAACTATGGCCTGTCACCAACAGCCTGGCGATGTGCTGACGCTTCTTCTCATCCTTCTGCCTACCACGGTATTTCCCTTCATCCCTGGCCTTGGCAATACCCTGCTGCTGCCTGCGACGGCGATCTTCATAGTCTTTACGAGCGACGGCTGCGAGCATATCCAACAGCATGCCATTTACAGCCTGCAAGATGGCGCTGGTGAACTCGGAGCGGCAGCCCCCCTGTAATGCCACCCAGGAAGTCGGAAGCTCAGGAGAAACGATGGAGAGCTGTTTCTGTGCCAAAAGCTGCTTCAGTGTTTGCCAATCCGTCTGATTGAGACGGGCCAGACGATCAATCTGCTCTACCAGCACAATGTCACGATCTGCAGCATCGCGGATCAGCCTCATAAGCTCAGGCCTGTCCAGCGTCGCTCCCGACTCATTCTCCACATAGAAACTGGCAATCTGATGGCCATGCTCAGCAGCAAAACCAATCAGCAGCTCTCGTGCCCGCTCAGCATCCTGTTCCACTGTCGATGCACGTAAATACGCCCGTATGAACATTGAAACCCCATCAGTCTGTTTAAAGTGGTTCCTAATTATTGGTTCAATATAAGTGGTTTCAATATGATTTTCGAGAGGGTATTAAGTGGTTTTAATGGGGTATACCTTTTTAGAACCACCACATGACGATCGAAACACAACCTTTCGATAGCCTTTTGATCTGACAGCACAAACTTTAAGTGTGATCCGTCATCACAAAGTCGCTTTTGAGTTGTATTTGAGTATTTAAGCGACGTTGCTCACCATTCCTGATCTGCTGAATGGGATGCCAAAGGAGGAAATCTACAGAAGCTGGGCTTTGAGGTGAGTCATCTTTTCGACTCACCGAACAAGCCAGCAGCCAAGCGTAGCGCGGCAGTTCTTTACCCCATGGCTTGGTAATCTCCCCGTCTGCTGTTCTCTTACCCGCTATAGGGGATAAATGTTAGATACCGCCTACAGCGTGTGAGTTACATTTACCTCCTATAACAGGTAAATATTGATATACCTGCCATAGCGTGTAAATTGGAAGAAGGCACGCTACCAGGTTGTCGAATCATGAAAGTAACCAGCGCCAAGCAGCTGAGCGCCTGTATCAAGGATGCCAGGCTTTCTCAAAAGCTCTCTCAAGGCAAAGTGGCCGAGAAAGTGGGGATTAGGCAAGACACAGTCTCCAGCTTCGAACTCAATCCTGAGTCCACCAAGCTGGAAACCCTGTTCAAGATCCTCGCATCACTCGAATTGTCACTGGACATCAAACCCCGCAATGAGTCATCCGAGAGTCCGGCATCGGGCTGGAAGGAGGAGTGGTAATGGCCAATCTGGCTGTCTACATGAACGGCTATCGGGTAGGCACATTCACCAAAACTACCAGCGGCGCCCATCAGTTTCAGTACCATGAGTCATGGCTGGCACAACCGGGCAGCCGTCCCATCTCACTTTCCATGCCATTGCGCCATCAGGCCTACCGGGGCGATGAAGCCTATAACTTCTTCGACAACCTGCTGCCAGATAATACGGAGGTGAGGAACAGGGTTGTAGCACGCTATCAAGCGGCATCAACTCAGCCCTTCGATCTGCTCAGTTGCATTGGCCAGGATAGCGTAGGGGCATTACAGCTGGTTACCGAAGGGCACGACGTTCCAGATGTCAGGCGAATCGACTACAAAGCACTTTCCGATGGCGAGCTCGAGCAGATCCTGACCAGCTACAAATCAGGAATCCCTTTGGGGATGGTCAGGGAGCAAGAGGAGTTCCGGATCTCTATCGCCGGAGCGCAAGAAAAGACAGCGCTGCTCTATCTCGATGGCCGTTGGTACTTGCCACTCAACGCAACGCCGACAACCCACATTATCAAACTCCCTATTGGCAAGATTGAAAGCCACTCCTACTCGATAGACCTCTCCCAGAGCGTAGAAAACGAATATCTCTGCACTCTGATTGCCAAGGAGTTTGGTCTACCCGTGCCTCACTGCTTCATGATGCAGGTTGGCCAGGTCAAAGCACTGGCTGTGGAACGCTTCGACAGACGTTACGCTGCCGATCGCAGTTGGATCATGCGCCTTCCCCAAGAAGATTTCTGTCAGGTATTGAATGTTCCGTCAGCACGGAAATACGAGAGTCATGGAGGACCAGGGATCACTGACATCATGAAAACCTTGCTGGGCTCTGCGACACCAGAACAGGATCGCTACCTGTTCATGAAATCTCAGGTCCTGTTCTGGCTGCTGGCGGCCACCGATGGCCATGCAAAGAACTTCTCGGTCTTTATTGAACCGGAAGGGCGTTTTCGCCTGACCCCTTTTTACGACATCCTATCTGTCTATCCAGTGTTTGGCGGCCGAGGCCTCAACCGAAGGGACGCCAAGCTCGCTATGGGCCTAGCAAGCAGCAAGGGAAAGAAATACGCCATTGAGCAGATATTCCCGCGTCATTTCTTCCAAACGGCGAAAGCTGTGGGATTTGAGCGTTCTGCTATGGAAGAGATCCTGACAGAACTGGCCAACTCCGTTGATGATGTTATTAAGCGTGTTACCCAGCAATTGCCAGCGGGCTTCCCCGATGCCATCAGCAGCACCATTCTAGAGGGCCTAAAAGCCCGCTCAGCCAGGCTGATAAAGGGCTGGGATTAAATTGACGGTATGTGGGATGATTGCACGGTTAGCCAAACCACCTATGGGAAGTTTGCACGGTTCGAAGAGTAAAAGCGGCTTTCCAGGCACCGGACGGTGCTATGGTCGGTTCAAAATATGTTCAAAACTCACCTAAAAAGCAGTTTTGAATGCGTGTAGTAGCATCGCGTTGATTCATATGGGAAGGCTGCACGATCGAGAATGGACTATGTGGGAACGCTGCACGATAGCAGAAACCCGTGAGCGGCCTCTCAATATGCTGTTTTAGTTACTTTTACCCCAAGCGGCCCCCGAAAAGCCACTAACATATTGAAGATAATAGATTATTTACATTCTGCATCGGCAAGTAACTCTCTGCACAGCAGACAACAAAAAGCCCGGGATGAACCCGGGCTTTTTGTTGTGCGTTTTTTGTCCGCAAACCTAGAGGCGGCGCAGACACCACATGAAGTAAGCGCCCCCTAACAAGGTGGAGACCAGCCCGACTGGCACCTCCTGCGGGAAGAGGATCTGCTGGCCGACCCAGTCCGCCGATACCATCAACAGGGCGCCTGAAGCGGCGGCTCCAAGCTGGTGCCAGCGTGCCCGCACCAGCCCCATCAGCTTGGCCATATGCGGCGCCAACAGACCGACGAAGGAGAGCGGCCCCACCACCAGGGTGGCGCTAGCGGTGAGCACGGCCACCAGCAGCAAGATGGCGAGCTGGGCACGGTTGAGGCGAATGCCCAGCGCGGTCGCTACAGCACTACCCATCGGCATCAGATCGAGCCAGCGGCTGACAAGCAGACAGGCGGCCAGCATCAACAGCGCCAGCCCCACTAGCCCATAGGCTACCGGCAGGGTGACGTAGTAGGTGGAACCAGACATCCAGGAGAGCAGTTGCTGCACCCGCATGTCACCATTGGCCAGCGCGATGGCCTGCAGCGGCTCAAACAGTGCCGTGATGGCAATACCTGAAAGCAGGATCCGCTCCGGCTGGAAGCCGTGCTTGCGATTGACCAGCACCAGCAGCAACAGGCAGCCGAAGGCCCCGAGCAGGCCACCGGCCAGCATCAACGGCAGGGGCAATGCAGGCAGCAACAACGCCGTCGCAATCACCCCCATAAAGGTGCCGCCGCTCACCCCCAGCAGCTCCGGGCTCGCCATCGGGTTGTTGCTGACCCGTTGCAACAGGGTGCCCGCCAGCGCCAGCAGCACGCCAGCCGCCCCCGCAGCCAGAGTGCGCGGCAGCCGCCACTCCAGCTGGGCCTGCCAGCGGAGCCAGCTTGGCCAGCTCCAGCCCGCCATTCCCTGCCCAACCAGCAGGGAGGCGACCACGGCCAGCAGCAGCCCGACCAGCAACAGGCCAATAAGGCGAGCCGGAGCCGAATGACGAGCCACCAGCAGAGCCGCGTTAGCCTTCGGCGTACCCGACTTGATGCCAAGGCGCGGGATCAGCCAGAGCAGCAGCGGCGCCCCCAGCAGGGCGGTCATGGCGCCGGTGGGGATCAATACCGGCCAGAAGCGGCTCAGGCTCTGCAGCAGCAGATCGGTCGCCGCCAGCAGCAGGGCGCCGAGGATCGGTGCCCACAGCAGCCGCTGGCCAAGCTGGCGGATCCCGAGCAGCCGCACCATGGCGGGCGCCGCCAGCCCGATAAAGCCGATCAGCCCCACCACGCTCACCACGCAAGCGGTGACAAACACCGCCAGCCCCAGTCCGGCAAAACGCAGATGCTGAAGGGAGACCCCCAGACTGCGGGCGCTGGCATCATCCAGCTCCAGCACCGCCAGCGGGCGCACCAGTACCGCGGCCAGCGCAGCGGCTGCCAGCAGGCGGGGTAACAGGTAACTCACCCCGCTCCAGCTGTTCTGCACTAGCGAGCCACTGCCCCACACCAGCAAACCTTTCAGCTCCTCCTGAAAGAACAGCAAGAGCCCCATGCTGATGGCCGCCAGATAGAGGTTGATCACCAGCCCGGCAAAGACGATGACCACCGGATTGAGCTGGCGACGCCAGGCCAGGGCAAACACCAGTGCCATCGCGAGGCTGCCACCGGCCATGGCGATCCACTCCCGCCCCAACAGCAACCAGGAGGGGGCAAACAGGGTCACCATCATCAACGCCAGTTGGGCACCGGAGGCCACCCCCAAGGTGGTCGGTGACGCGAGCGGGTTGCGCAGCACCTGCTGCATCAGGGTGCCCGCCAGCCCGAGCGCCGTCCCGGCCAGCAGGGTGACAGCCAAGCGGGGCAGCCAGCTGAAATGCACCACTGCTTGGCTGACGTCATTCAGATTGGGGGCGAAGAGGCTCTGCCACCAGAGCGCACCGGGCAGCTGGCGAGCCAGCTCCCAATACGCGAGCAAGAGGATCAACCCCAGCAGGATCGAGACCGGCCGCAGCAGCGGCGATGTGAGCAGTCTCTTCATCGGCTAGCCTCCATACGCTCGGCATCTTGCAGCAATGCATCGCTGAGCAGACCGGCGAAACGGCGGGCGGCCAATACGCCGCCAAAATTCCAGACCGCAGGCAGATGCAGCACGGGCGCCTGCCGTACCAGCGGCAGATGCTGCCACAGCCCAGGCTCCTGCAGCCGTTCGCTCACCCCTACCGGGATGGGATCGACCACCACCAGTCGCGCGGTTGGCAAGGTCATAAACTGCTCGATGCTGACCACCGAGAAACCCCAGTCATTGGTCTGCTCCTGCCAGCCATTACGCAGCCCAAGCCGCGTCATCACTGCATCGAACAGGCTGTGGCGACCAAACACCCGCACATGGCGCTCATCGATAAACTGCACCACCAGCAGGGGCGGCAGATCCTCAGGCAATCCGGCCTGCATACTGGCGAGATCCCGATCCAGCCCGGCCAGCAGCCGTTCGCCCTCGGCGGTTTTGCCCACCATACGGGCGAGGGTCAGGGTCACCTCGTGCAGCCGCTGCCACAGATCGGTTTGCCCATCATAAAGGGCAATGGTGCTCACCGGCGCGATGCGGGAAAGAGTTGGCGCCAGCGGGGCCGCCAGCGGCGAGATGAGGATGCGATCGGGTTTGAGCTCCTCCAGCAGCTCACGGTTGGGCTGGGTGCGCAGGCCGATATCCACCACTCCGGCGGGTAGCCGTGGCTCGCCAACCCATGCCTGATAGGGGCCAACATCCCCCACCGCCAGCGGCGTCACCCCGAGCGCCAGCAAGGTTTCGGCAATGGTCCAGTCGACAGTGGCGATACGGGGTAGCGATGCAGAGGCGATCGGGGATGTGTCGGCCTGCGCCGCTAGTGGCAGCAGCAGGCTAATAAGGCAGGGTGCCATCTTCTTCAATAAACAGTTCAAGAGAGCCCCCGGTCAGACGATGGCGATGGGATGAGCATGAGCCGGATGGCGAATGACCTCCATCGGGATGCCATAGATGGCGTTCAGGGTCTCGCTGGTCATGAGCCCCTCAGGTTCACCGTGGGTAAGCAGGCGGCCGGAGTGGAGCGCCACCAGCCGATCACAGAAGCGGGAGGCCATATTGATGTCGTGAATGACGATGATGACCCCAAGGTTTAGCTGACGGCTCAACTGCTTGACCAGCGTCAGCACCTCCACCTGATGGGCCACATCCAGCGCGGCCAGCGGCTCGTCCAGCAGGATAAAGCGGCTCTCCTGCGCCAGCAGCATCGCCAGCCAGACCCGCCCTCGCTCGCCACCGGAGAGGGTATCCACCAGCCGATCGGCAAAGCGTTCGGTATGGGTAAGGGCGATGGCCCGATCGACCTGACGGTGATCCTCCGCCCCCATCCGGCCCAGCAGGCCGCGCCAGGGATAGCGGCCCATCTCCACCAGCTCCCGCCCGAGCAGATTCTCGGCGCTCGGCAGATGCTGGGGCAGATAGGCCACCTGACGGGCAAACTCGCGATTGCCCCAGTCGGGTAGCGGCTTGCCATCGAACAGGATCTCGCCGTCGCTGAGGGGTTGCTGGCGTGCCAGCAGCTTGAGCAGGGTCGATTTACCCGAACCATTGTGGCCGATGAGGCCATAGACCTGTCCCTGCTCGAAACGCAGGTCGGTGGGGTGCAGCAGCGTGCGGTCATTGACCGTGAAGCTGGCTGATTTCATCTCGAACATAAGCAGTTCCTGTGCTGGCTTGCCGCCAGTCTCATCGGTGCCGGCATCAAGCCAGCACCTCGCAATCCAGATGGGCAATCGCATCACGGCTCACTTCGGCGCGGCGCGCCCCGGTCAGTTCGGTGAGTTGACCCTGACGCATCTCCAGCAGGCGATCGGCCAGCGGGAAATAGTGATCATCGTGACTGATAGCAATTACCGTCTTGCCCATCTCCTTGAGGCGAGGCAGCAGCACCTGATAGAAGATGCGGCGGAACTGGGGATCCTGATCCGCGGCCCACTCGTCAAACAGCATCACCTCGCGCTGCTCGGCCAGCGCCAGCAGCAGGGCGACCCGCTTGCGCTGCCCTTGGGAGAGATCGATATCGGCGATAAAGCCATCCTCGATGGTGAGCTTGCTGCCCATCTGCAACCGCTCCAGCCACTCGGCCACCAGCTCATCCTTGGGTTCCGGCCCCAGCAGGTGCTGGAACAGGTGATAGTCGGTGAAGATGGCCGAGAAGAGCGCCAGATAGCCGTTGCGATCGGTGACGGGTTCACCATCCAACAGGATCCGGCCCGATACCGGCTGGTAAAGGCCGGTCAACAGCATGGCCAGCGTCGACTTGCCTGATCCGTTGCCACCGATGATAAAGATCTGCTCCCCCTTTTCGATGACCAGATCGATGGGACCAACGGCAAAGCCGTCCTCCTCCTGATAGTGAAAGCTCACCTGCTCCAACTCGATACGCTGCCAGGGTCGGATGGCGGGCGGCAGCGGGAAGTCCGCATCAGGCTCGGCCAGATTGAGGGCGGCGATCTTGTCGAACGCCACCTGAGCGGCAAGCAGGGTCGGCAGGGCGCCAATCCCCTGCAACAGCGGGGTGCGCAGGAACAGCAGGGTCAGGGCGAAGGTGGCGGCCACATTGGTGTTGGCCCAGCCAAGGCCGTTGGCCAGAAAGAAGACCAGACCGATGGCCCCCAGCATCATGATATTCGACCAGTTCACCGCGCTCAGGTGATAGGTGTCGGCGCGGATGATCTGCTGGCGGTAGTCACGGGCATTTTGCTCATAGAGCTGGTGATAGACGAAGTGAGCCCGCTCGCGGTTGAGCGCCAGCTCCTTGCTGCCGGCGATGATGGCCTGATAGTTCTGATAGAGCCGATCTTCGGCCTGACGCATGTGGGAGAGATGGCGATAAACACGGTTCACCAACAACCAGCCCACCACCATGGTAATCGTGACCCAGAGCGCGGTCACCCCGAGTAATGCAGAAGAGAGCCAGCCAAGATAGAGGGCTGAACCCAGCGTGAGCACCAGCCCCTGCACCAGCTCTGGCAGGCGCACGAAGGCGATGGTGATTTGGCCGATATCGCTGGAGAGGGAGGCCAACAGCGGCCCCTGACCAATCTGGCGGATGCGGGCGACATCGCTATCCAGCAGTTGCTTGAGCAGACGGCCGCGCAACCGGTAGACAAAATGGTGACCGAGAGTGGTCAGGGCCAGCTGAGATCCGAGTGTGATCACCAGCAGCAACACAATCAGGCCGACCAGCTGACCGAGGATCGGCAGCGGATCACCTATAGATTCGATAAGAGACTGATTGATAAAGGCAATGACGCCAATCCCGCTGACTGCACTGAGCAGACTGAGCAGGGTAATGGCGATGAAGGGCCAACGATATTGGCGATAAACCAGAGACAAGAGTTCCATAACGGACCGGTATTCCAGAGAGATCAGAACAACTGCGGGTGAAAAGAAGGGCGGGAATCTGGTTCCCGCCCGACTTCGATTACCAGCGGTAGTTGATGCTGCCCACTACGCTGCGCGGCTCGCCGTAGTAGCAGTAGTAGTCACAACTGGCCACGTAGGTTTCACCCAGCAGGTTGTTGACGTTGAGCTGGGCGCGCCAGTTCTTGGCAAAGTCATACCCGATCATCGCATCCCAGACGGTATGGGCCGGCACCTCGGCAGAGCCGTAGATGGGGGTGTAGTCCGCATTCACGGCGCCAATACCCACGCTGGAACCGATATAACGCACACCGGTACCCAGCTCCAGACCTGAAGCCACCCCTTGCTGCACCTTGTAGTTACCCCAGAAGGAGGCGATGTGGCGCGGGATCAGGCTGGCACGGCGATCGCCACTGCCGGTGTCGTTGGTTTTGGCATCGGTGTAGGTATAAGCAGCGGTCAGACGCAGCGCATCTGTCACCTGCACGCTCCCTTCCAGCTCAACCCCCTGAGAGGTCACTTCACCCGCCTGGGTCTGCTGGCCGGAACCGGTAGAGACCAGCGAGTTGGTCTGGGCCAGATCGAACAGCGCCAGATTGATGTAACCGTCGAGGAAGGCAGGCGCATACTTGACGCCGGTCTCGTAGAGCTTGCCCTTGAGCGGCTTGTAGGAACTCTTGGTGTTGGGATCGATCCCCGGCAGCACCTCGAACGACTCGGCATAGGCAAAGTAGGGAGAGAGGCCGTTGTCAGCCAGATACATCAGGCTGCCCGAGAGGGATAGCTCGTGATCGTACTGGCGCTCGTCCTTGCTGGTATTGGTGTTGTGGGTCTCCACATAGTCGTAACGGCCACCGGCAGTCAGCAACCAGCGATCGTCCCAGCGGATCTGGTGCTGGGCATAGAGGCCGCTCTGGCCCTTGCTGCTCTTCTGGTGAGTGGCGGTCGACTCGTCAAAACCGGGGAAGCCGCTGTAATCCGGGTTCATGGTATTGATGGAGCCCATACCGTAGTTGTCGGCCTCGACCCCTTCATTGACGTGACGCTGCAGATCCACCCCCAGCAGCAAGGTCTGCTCGGTGCTGTCGGTGTTCCAGTAGCCCACCATCTGGTTATCCATGGTGGCACTCTTGGTATTGCCATCGCGGTAAACCAGGCCACGACTAGCGGTTGTGCCTTCATAGGTCGGGAAGATATAGGTCTGGCGCAGCAGCAGATCGTTGTAGTTGAAGCGGACGTTCTGCTTGAACTCCCAGGTCTGGTTGAGCTGGTGGGCCAGCTCATAACCGGTGGAGATCTGGGTATTGCGGTTGCGATCGTAATCCGGCTGACTCAGGTTGGTGGAGGGATCAATCTGGCCACCTGACGTATTCAGGGTGCCATAGACCGGGAAGAAGCCGTTGGTCGGGACCCCTTCGTCGTGCAGGAAGCTGGCCAGCAGGGTCAGGCTGGTACGATCCGAAAGATCGAAGGTGACGCTGGGCGCCAGATAAACCCGATCGTTATAGGTGCCAGTGAGCACGCCATCACGCTCTTTATAAAGAGCAACCATGCGGTAACGGCTGTTGTCGGAGAGCGCGTCAGAGACATCCACCCCGACCTGACGATGATCCCGGCTGCCAAGCTGCAGATCCACCTGCCCTTGCGGCGTGGCGGTAGGCCGCTTGCTGATGGCATTGCTCACCCCGCCAGGAGGAGCCTCACCGTAAAGGATCGAGGCTGGCCCCTTCAGCACTTCCACACTCTCCAGACCAAACGGTTCCGGCGTCCAGACGTAGTAGCCGGAGCCAAACAACCGGTTGCCATCCAGATAAGAGGCGGCATCGAAGCCACGTACCTTGAACCAGTCGGTGTTGTTGTCGGAACCATAGAGACCGGTCAATACGCCGGAACGGTAGCGAATCGCTTCATCCAGCTGCAACACGGCGTGCTGATCCAGCTCCTCGCGATTAACCACGGAGACGGCGCGAGGGGTCTCGGCCATCGGCACTTCCACCTTCATGGCCGTACCGGTCACCACCATGGTTTCGCTGGCTTTGGGCAGCTCAACAGTGGTTTGTTCGGCCATCAGCGGCAGGGAGACGAGCAAACCGGAGAGCGAAAGCACGCCGAAGGCGCCCTTCTTGCCGGGTCCTGTAGTGTATTTTTGCGCAATCATATTAAAGTCTCGTTTATCAATGAGTTATGTTGTTTTAATTGTTATTTGTGGTCGTTTGTCACGACATCACCCTGTTCCATGGGCGAATAAAGCAGCGCAATCCTACTACAGGAGCCGTGATCGAATCGATTCAATAATTGCTAATCATTTGCATCTACATTGTTATCTAGCTGCATCGTTGGCAGGATTTCGCGGGAGATGGGATCCATCAAGAGAGCTATGAGCGGAGAAGAAAATGGAGAGGAATATAAAGAAGCAGAAAAAAGATCGGCAGGATGGATCCGGTGGCATTATCTGACTGGATCCATTATCCCCAAGCTTTATCCATATTTATCCACATCCTTTGGCGGTAGAATCCGGCTTTCCGTTTCTTTGTCTGAAATCAGGATCCATTCCATGGCCAAACTCAATCTCGTCGTCGGCTCCATGCTGGGCGCCGCCGAATATGTCGCAGACCACGTCGCCAACCTGCTGGAACAGGCTGGCCACCAGACCCGGATCCACAACCCGGCCAAGCTGGCAGAGGTGCTGGATGATGCGGGATCCATCCTGCTGGTGGTCACTTCCACCCATGGTGCCGGGGATGTGCCCGACAACCTGCAACCCTTCGCCAAGGATCTTGCCGAGCAGCATCCGGATCTTAATTCATTGAAATATGGCGTGATCGCCCTTGGTGACAGCAGTTATGACACCTTTTGCCAGGGTGGCAAGACGCTGGATCGGCTGCTGGCCGAGTGCGGAGCCAGCCGGATTGGCGAGCGACTCGACATCGATGTGACCCAACACGAGATCCCCGAAGATGCCGCAGAAGTGTGGATCCGCGACTGGATGACGATGATCGCCTGATCAGCGTGCGGGAGATCCTGAAAAAAAGCTTGATCTCCCCACTTATCCCCAGATCGACTATCCACCATGTTATTAACAGATTGATCCGGGGGAGTTGTTCTACAAGGTTACCCACAACGCCCAGGGGTAATGTGCATAACTACGGTGTAAAGCTCTGCAAAACCTATAGTTATCCATGTATTAGATCCAGAACGACAGACCTCTGTGTATAAAAGTCCTGGTTATCCCCTCGTTCACCGGGCCAGGATCCAAGCTTTTCCACAAGCCAGGATCGTTCTTAAATTAATGATCTTTATGATCAAAAAGTGCTTATCAACAGAAAGGGCGGATCCTAATAAGAGATCCAGTAAAAGATCGATCTAAAGATCCTTAAGATCTAATTAGTGGATCCTCCCTTGATACTGAACGTTAAGTAGACGTTCCCCTCTGGACGCGAAACAGATAGAATGTTCCGCCCTTTAGCCCAGGCAAATAAAGATCTTCAGGCGTGCAGATCAAGGTGATCCCAATGCAATACCATGAACAATTTGATGTGATCGTCGTCGGTGGCGGTCATGCCGGAACCGAAGCAGCAACAGCGGCAGCCCGTATGGGTATGAATACCCTGTTGCTGACCCACAATATCGATACGCTGGGACACATGTCCTGTAATCCGGCGATCGGCGGGATCGGCAAGGGACACCTGGTAAGGGAAGTTGACGCACTCGGCGGGATCATGGCGCGTGCCATCGATCTTGGCGGGATCCAGTTCCGCACCCTCAACTCCTCCAAGGGCCCGGCAGTACGAGCCACTCGTGCCCAGGCGGATCGCCTGCTCTACAAGGCCGTCGTTCGCCAGATGCTGGAGAACTACCCGAACCTGAAGATCTTCCAGCAGGCCTGTGACGATCTGATCATGGACGGGGATCGTGTTGCCGGTGTGGTCACCCAGAGCGGGATCCGCATCAGCGGCAAGACTGTGGTGCTGACGGTCGGTACCTTCCTGAACGGTTTGATCCACATCGGGATGGAAAACTACAAGGGTGGCCGTGCCGGAGATCCTCCTTCGATCGCCCTGGCCCAGCGCCTGCGTGAACTGCCGCTGCGCATCGATCGTCTCAAGACTGGCACCCCGCCGCGCATTGATGCCCGCAGTGTCGATTTCTCCGTAATGCAGGAACAGCACGGTGATGATCCGCGTCCGGTATTCTCTTTCATCGGTGATGCCAGCCAGCATCCCCGTCAGGTGCCTTGCTACGTTACCCATACCAACGAGCGCACCCACGATGTGATCCGCAATAACCTGGATCGCAGCCCCATGTACGCCGGGGTGATCGAAGGGATTGGCCCGCGCTATTGCCCGTCTATCGAGGACAAGATCACCCGCTTTGCCGACAAGACTGCGCACCAGATCTTCGTCGAGCCGGAAGGCCTGACCACCCACGAGCTTTACCCAAACGGGATCTCCACCAGCCTGCCGTTTGACGTACAGGTGCAGATCGTTCGCTCCGTGCGCGGCTTCGAGAATGCCCACATCACCCGTCCGGGCTATGCCATCGAATATGATTTCTTCGATCCGCGGGATCTCAAGGCCAACATGGAGAGCAAGTGCATTCCAAACCTGTTCTTCGCTGGCCAAATCAACGGCACGACCGGTTACGAAGAGGCGGCGGCACAAGGCCTGATGGCCGGTCTGAACGCGGCCCTGCGTGCCCAGGATAAGGATCCCTGGAATCCTCGTCGGGATCAGGCCTACATGGGCGTGATGATGGACGATCTCTCCACCCTGGGGACCCGCGAGCCTTACCGCATGTTCACCAGCCGCGCCGAATACCGCCTGCTGCTGCGTGAAGACAACGCCGATATCCGCCTGACCGCCATCGGTCGCGAGCTGGGTCTGGTGGATGACGAGCGCTGGAGCAAATTCAACGCCAAGATGGAACAGGTCGAGCTGGAGCGTCAGCGCATGCGTTCAACCTGGATCCACCCGCAACATCCGTCACTGGAGGCAGTCAACGCCCTGGTCAACACCCCGCTGACCCGCGAGCAGAGTCTGGAAGAGCTGCTGCGTCGCCCCGAGGTGACCTATGATGCGCTGATGGCCATCGAAGGTGTCGGCCCCTCCGTGACTGATCCTGCCGCGGCCGAACAGGTTGAGATCCAGATCAAGTACGCCGGTTACATCGAGCGTCAGCACGATGAAGTGGAAAAGCAGCTGCGCAACGAGAACACCCTGCTGCCGCTGGATCTGGACTATCGCGAGGTGAACGGCCTCTCCAACGAGGTGAAAGCCAAGTTGAACGATGCCAAGCCGCAGACCATTGGTCAGGCTTCCCGCATCTCCGGCATCACCCCGGCGGCCATCTCCATCCTGCTGGTTCACCTGAAAAAACACGGCTTGCTGCGTAAAACCGCCTGAGGAATCCCATGTTGGAAAGATTGAACGGCCTGCTCATGCAGGCCGGAATTGTTATCACCGATACCCAAAAGAGCCAACTGGTGCAGTTGGTCGAGTTGCTGCACAAGTGGAACAAGGCTTACAATCTCACCTCGGTGCGAGATCCGGACGCCATGCTGGTCAAGCATATCCTCGATAGCCTGGTGGTAAGCCCCCACTTGCACGGTGAGCGCTTCATCGACGTGGGGACAGGTCCTGGCCTGCCGGGATTGCCGCTGGCGATCATCAATCCGGACAAGCAGTTCGTCCTGCTCGACAGTCTGGGCAAGCGGATCAACTTCATCCGTCAGGTGATCCAGGAGCTGGGGCTGACCAATGTGACGCCGGTCAAATCCCGGGTTGAAGAGTATCAACCCGAGGTGGGATTTGATGGTGTACTGAGTCGGGCATTTGCCTCGCTGGAGGACATGCTGAGCTGGTGTCACCACCTGCCGTCAGAACAGGGCTGCTTCCTGGCACTCAAGGGACAATATCCCGAGCAGGAGCTGGCCCAGTTGCCTGCCAATATCCGTCTGGTAGCCTGTCATGAGTTGCGGGTGCCGGAGCTGGAAGGCGAACGTCATCTGCTGGAATTCAAACATATCCAGCCCGAATAGGGTCGCAGTTTCATTTAGGGGATCGTGTGGGAAAAGTCATCGCCATAGCCAACCAGAAGGGTGGAGTGGGTAAAACCACCACCTGTGTGAATCTGGCCGCCTCCATGGCTGCCACCCGGCGCAAGGTGCTGGTGATCGATCTGGATCCGCAGGGCAATGCCACCATGGGCAGCGGTGTCGACAAGTATGACGTCGAGCGCACCGCTTATGAGTTGCTGATCGAGGATGCCCCCATCAGCGAAGTGATCATCCCCGAAACTACCGGGGGTTATCACCTGATCGCCGCCAATGCCGACGTGACCGCGGCCGAAATCCGTCTGATGGAATTTTTCGCCCGCGAAATCCGCCTGCGCAATGCGCTGGCCTCGGTGCGGGACAAATACGACTACGTCTTCATCGACTGCCCGCCCTCTCTCAACATGCTGACCGTGAACGCCATGGCCGCCGCCGACTCCGTGCTGGTGCCCATGCAGTGCGAATATTACGCGCTGGAGGGGCTCACCGCCCTGGTCGACACCATCAGCAAGCTGGCCGCCGTGGTCAATCCGGAGCTCAAGATCGAAGGGGTGCTGCGCACCATGTTCGATCACCGCAACCGGCTGGCCAATGATGTGTCCGATCAGCTAAAACAGCACTTTGGCGACAAAGTCTACCGCACCATCATTCCCCGCAATGTTAGACTGGCTGAGGCCCCGAGTTTCGGTGCCCCGGCCATGCACTATGACAAATCATCGGTGGGCGCCAAGGCCTACCTGGCACTGGCTGGCGAGATCCTGCGCCGCCAGGAGCAGGAGCGTCAGGCGACCATCGCAGACCGAGAGAGCATATGACTCCGAAAAAACGTGGACTGGGCAAGGGGCTGGATGCCCTGCTCAGTACCAGCACGGCTGCCCGCCAGAAACAGGTGATGAGCGATCAACGTACTGAAGAGGCCATGGCCCCCACCAATCAGGGCGAGCTGCGCAAGCTGCCGGTGGAGTGGTTGCAGTCCGGCAAGTACCAGCCCCGCAAGGATATGTCCCAGGATGCACTGGAAGAGCTTGCCAACTCCATCCGCGCCCAGGGGGTGATCCAGCCCATCGTGGTACGCCCTCTCGGCGAGCAATCCTTCGAAATCATCGCCGGTGAACGGCGCTGGCGTGCTTCCCAGCTGGCGCGGCTCGAGGTGGTGCCCTGCATCGTCAAGGATGTGCCCGACGAGGCTGCCGTCGCCATCGCGCTGATTGAGAATATTCAGCGGGAAGACCTCAATGCCATCGAAGAGGCGGTCGCTTTACAAAGACTGCTGACCGAATTCGAACTCACCCACCAGCAGGTGGCCGAGGCGGTGGGCAAGTCCCGCACCACGGTGACCAACCTGTTGCGTCTCAACCAGCTCAACGACGACGTGAAGCGTTTCGTCGAGCATGGTGACCTCGACATGGGTCATGCCCGAGCCCTGCTGGCCCTGAGCGGTCAGGCTCAGTCCGAACTGGCCAAGCTGGTTGCCCAGAAAGGGCTGACTGTACGCGATACCGAGAAGCTGGTGCAAAAAGCGCTTGAACCGGCAAAAGCCAGGGTCGAACCGGCCCGTGATCCGCAGATCGGCTACCTGGAGCGCCAACTGGCAGAAAAAATTGGCAATCAGGTGCAACTTCAGCCTGGCAAGCTGGATAGCGGAAAGTTAGTAATAAGTTACGAGAATTTATCCGATTTGGACCGTATATTGGGCTATTTTGGCGTGTCAGAATCGTGATTCTTACGCTTTTTGTAGTAATAAAACATCCATTCCTTTTGATATGGCCATAACCTTGATTTGCCGCGGAAAGCCGCAAAAATTAAGGATTTTTGTCATATTGCAATAGCGGCCCTCAAGGGTATAATTTGACCGGCTTTAAGAGCTGTTAACATGGGGTCTTCGGATCCCGATTTTTTACAGTTCTGTAATGTTCAGGGGTAGGTTGGTGAAGCAGAAAATAGCCTTGGAAGGTTTGACACTGGCCTTGGTTATGCTCGTTTGTCAGCTCATCCTGATCCTGGCGATGAGTGCCGTCTGGTTTTACCTGACTGGTGCCGGCGCCGGTTATTCCGCCCTCTACGGAGGGGGGATGTACTGGGTTCCTCAAGCCTTGTTTACTGTCTGGGTGCTGCGCCGCAAGGTGACAACCGAGAGTGTGGGCTTGGTTTTGCGGGACTTTTATGGTGGGGCAGGGATTAAGCTCATTTCTACAACAGGTCTATTCGCCCTGATGTTTGGTGCGGGAGTCGAGGTCGTTACCGTCTCGTTTTTCGCCACTTATATCCTCGCCCTCGTTGTACAGTGGATGGTTTCATTCACGCTTAACAACCACTATTAGGAAAACTCATGTCTGCAACCGGAGAAGTCCTGACTCCTCAGGGATATATCTCCCACCACCTGACCCACCTTCAAGTCGGGTCCGGGTTCTGGACGGTCAATATCGACTCAATGGTATTTTCCGTCGTGCTAGGCGCCCTGTTTATCCTGCTGTTCCGCAAAGTAGCCGTTAACGCTACCAGCGGGGTGCCGGGTAAGCTGCAGTGCTTTGTGGAGATGCTGGTCGAGTTTGTGAATGGTAACGTCAAAGACATCTTTCATGGTCGCAACAAGGTCATCGCACCTTTGGGGTTGACTGTGTTTGTCTGGATCTTCCTGATGAACCTGATGGATCTGATCCCCGTTGACTTTATCCCTCACGCTGCACAATTGATGGGTATTCCCTATCTGCGTGTGGTTCCCTCTGCTGACGTTAACATCACCATGTCCATGGCTTTGGGCGTGTTCTTCTTGATCCTGTACTACAGCATCAAGGTCAAGGGTATCGGCGGGTTTGTGAAGGAGCTGACGCTTCAGCCTTTCAACCACCCGGCGGCCATCCCGGTTAACCTCATCCTGGAAACTGTTACGCTGGTATCCAAACCGGTCTCTCTGGGTCTTCGACTGTTCGGCAACATGTATGCTGGCGAACTGATCTTTATCCTGATTGCGGGTTTGCTACCCTGGTGGTCACAGTGGATCCTGTCCGTGCCTTGGGCAATTTTCCACATCCTGATCATCACTTTGCAGGCATTCATCTTCATGGTTCTGACCATCGTCTATCTGTCGATGGCACAGGAAGACCATGGTTGATGCGACTCAAATAATCCTTTTTATACAATCAATTACATCTAAATAAATGGAGATCCTCATGGAAAACTTGAACATGGACCTGCTGTACATCGCTGCTGCAATGATGATGGGTCTGGCTGCTATCGGCGCTTCCATCGGTATCGGTATTCTGGGTGGCAAGTTCCTGGAAGGTGCTGCTCGTCAACCTGATCTGATCCCTGTTCTGCGTACCCAGTTCTTCATCGTAATGGGTCTGGTGGATGCGATCCCGATGATCGCCGTTGGTCTGGGTCTGTATGTGATGTTTGCGGTTGCTGGCTAAGTCGTTACGACATCTCCAGGCATAACCCATTAACTAACTAAAGAGGACATCGGCTGTGAATATCAACGCCACCCTCCTCGGCCAAGCAATTGCTTTTTTCTTCTTCGTTGTGTTTTGCATGAAGTATGTATGGCCGCCGCTGATGGCTGCCATCGAAGCCCGTCAGAAAGCTATTGCTGACGGTCTCTCTTCTGCCGAACGAGCCAAGAAAGATCTGGATTTGGCCAAGGCCAATGCCGTCGATCAGCTGAAAGAAGCCAAGCTGCAGGCTGCTGAAATCATTGAACAGGCCAACAAACGCAAGGCCCAGATCATTGATGAGGCAACTGTCGGTGCTCAGGCTGAGCGGGAAAAAATCCTGGCTCAAGGCCGTGCCGAGATTGAAGCTGAACGTCATCGTGCCAAAGAGGAACTGCGCAAGCAGGTTGCTGCTCTTGCCATTGCGGGTGCAGAGAAGATCCTGGCGCGCCAAATCGACCAGGCTGCCAACAGCGACATCGTCGACAAACTGGTAGCTGAACTGTAACGGGAACGGGGCTATGTCTGAACTGACTACAATCGCTCGCCCCTACGCCAAGGCTGCTTTCGAGTTTGCCGTTGAGCACAAGGCGGTTGATCAGTGGCTGGGGATGCTCAGCTTCGCTGCGGAAGTAGTGAAGAACGAGACCATCCACTCCCTGGTTAACGGCTCTGTGGCTGCCGACGAGCTGGCAAAACTGTTTGTCAGCATCTGCGGGGAGCAACTCGACGAGCATGGCCAGAACCTGATCCGGGTAATGGCAGAGAATGGTCGCTTGGGTGTGCTGCCGGCGGTCGTTGCCGAATTTGTGGTGTTCAAGTCTGAACTGGACAAAGAAGTTCAGGCTGACGTGATTTCGGCGATTGCACTGACCGACCAGCAGAAAGCCAATATTCAGGCTTCTCTGGAACAACGTCTCGCGCGCAAAGTGAAGCTGAATTGCAGCATCGACGCGTCCTTGATGGCCGGGGTGCTCATCAAGGCCGGTGATCTGGTTATCGACGGAACTGTCCGCGGCAAGCTGGATCGCATGGCTGACGCGCTGCAATCTTGATTGGGGTATTAGAGCATGCAACTGAATTCCACTGAAATCGCCGAGCTGATCAAGCAGCGCATTGCGCAGTTTGATGTAAAGAGCGAAGCGCGTAACGAAGGTACCATCGTCTCCGTGAGTGACGGTATCATTCGTATCCACGGCCTGGCCGATGCCATGCAGGGTGAGATGATCGAGCTGCCGGGCAACCGCTACGCTCTGGCATTGAACCTGGAGCGTGACTCCGTTGGTGCCGTAGTGATGGGTCCCTATGCCGATCTGGCCGAAGGGATGAAAGTAAAAGGTACTGGCCGCATTCTGGAAGTGCCGGTCGGTCGTGGTCTGCTGGGCCGGGTGGTCAACACCCTGGGTCAGCCTATCGACGGTAAAGGTCCGGTCGAGCACGATGGCTTCTCTCCGGTAGAAGTGATTGCCCCGGGCGTTATCGAGCGTAAGTCTGTTGACCAGCCTGTCCAGACCGGTCTGAAAGCCATCGACTCCATGATCCCTATCGGTCGTGGCCAGCGTGAGCTGATCATCGGTGACCGCCAGGTAGGTAAAACTGCCATTGCGATCGACACCATCATCAACCAGAAAGACTCCGGCATTAAGTGTGTCTACGTTGCGATTGGCCAGAAGGCCTCCACCATCGCCAACGTGGTGCGCAAGCTGGAAGAGCACGGTGCTCTGGCCAACACCATAGTAGTGGTTGCCTCTGCTTCCGAAGCGGCTGCCCTGCAATACCTGGCTCCGTATTCAGGTTGCTCCATGGGTGAGTACTTCCGTGACCGCGGTGAAGATGCCCTGATCATTTATGATGACCTGTCCAAGCAGGCCGTTGCATATCGTCAGATCTCCCTGCTGCTGCGCCGTCCGCCAGGACGTGAAGCATTCCCGGGCGACGTATTCTATCTGCACTCCCGTCTGCTGGAGCGTGCAGCTCGCGTCAACGACGAGTACGTAGAGAAGTTCACCAAGGGTGAAGTGAAGGGCAAAACCGGTTCTCTGACCGCGCTGCCGATCATCGAAACCCAGGCGGGCGACGTATCCGCGTTCGTTCCGACCAACGTGATCTCCATCACCGATGGTCAGATCTTCCTGACTTCCCAGTCTTTCAACGCCGGTATTCGTCCTGCGGTTGATCCGGGTATCTCCGTATCCCGTGTGGGTGGTGCCGCCCAGACCAAGATCGTCAAGAAGCTGTCCGGTGGTATCCGTACCGCGCTGGCCCAGTATCGCGAACTTGCTGCCTTTGCCCAGTTCTCTTCCGACCTGGACGATGCAACTCGCAAGCAGCTGGACCACGGTCAGAAAGTGACCGAGCTGATGAAACAGAAGCAGTACTCTCCGATGAGCGTGGCTCACCAGTCTCTGGTGCTGTTCGCCGCGGAAAAAGGCTATCTCTCTGATGTCGAGTTGAGCAAGATCCTCGACTTCGAAGCCGCTCTGCTCTCTTTCGCCGATACCCAGCATGCTGAGCTGATGGCTGAAATCAATGCCAAGGCTGACTACAACGACGCGATCGTTGGCAAGCTGACTGCGTTGCTGGATGACTTCAAGGCAACCCAGACCTGGTAAGCGAGTGTGGCAGCGCAAGCTGCCACCTGATGGAGAGAAGAGATGGCCGGCGCAAAAGAGATACGTAACAAGATCGGGAGTGTTAAAAACACTCAAAAGATCACCAGCGCTATGGAAATGGTGGCAGCAAGCAAGATGCGCCGTGCGCAGGATCGCATGTCTGCCAGCCGTCCGTACGCTGAAACCATGCGCAAGGTGATCGGCCATATCGCTCAGGGGAACCTGGAATACAAGCACCCCTACCTCATCGAACGTGAGGTCAAGCGAGTGGGTTACATCGTCGTCTCCACCGACCGTGGCCTGTGTGGTGGTCTGAACATCAACCTGTTCAAGGCTGCCCTCAATGATATGAAGCAATGGAGCGCGAAAGGTGCCAAGGTTGACCTGGCTCTGATCGGCAACAAAGCCTCCAACTTCTTTGAACGGCACGGCGCCAAGGTGAAAGCTCATGTCGCAGGACTGGGCGATAACCCGAGCGTCAATGACCTGATTGGTTCAGTCAAGGTCATGCTGAAGGCTTACGACAACGGTGAGATTGACAAGCTGTATCTGGTGTACAACAAGTTCGTCAACACCATGGTGCAGCAACCACGGGTCGATCAACTGCTGCCTTTGCCCGTAACTGAAGACAGCAAGCTCGCCAAGAAACACCACTGGGATTACCTCTATGAGCCGGATCCCAAGAAGCTGCTGGATACCCTGCTGGTTCGCTATGTCGAATCTCAGGTCTACCAAGGTGTAGTGGAAAACTTGGCCAGTGAACAGGCAGCCCGAATGGTTGCCATGCAAGCCGCGACTGACAACGCCGGTAACCTGATTAACGATCTGCAACTGGTATACAACAAGGCCCGTCAGGCCAGTATTACCCAGGAGCTGACAGAGATCGTATCCGGTGCTGCTGCGGTGTAAGGCAAGGGTTATCAAAGGTTTAGAGGATTTGACATGAGTAACGGTTTCATCGTCCAAATCATCGGCGCTGTAGTGGACATCGAGTTCCCGCAGAATGCCGTGCCCCAGGTGTACGATGCACTGAAGGTCGTTAGCGAAGGTCAAGGCCAGGGTCTGGTGCTGGAAGTTCAGCAACAGATCGGTGGCGGCGTCGTTCGTTGCATCACCATGGGTTCCTCCGACGGTCTGCGTCGTGGGTTGGAAGTAATGAATAGCGGTAAATCCATCCAGGTTCCGGTCGGTACTGCGACACTGGGTCGGATCATGAACGTACTGGGCGAGCCAATCGACGAGAAAGGCCCGATCGGTGAAGAAGAGAGCTGGTCAATCCACCGTGAAGCCCCCAGCTACGAAGATCAGTCCAACAGCACCGAGCTGCTGGAGACCGGCATCAAGGTTATCGACCTGGTATGTCCGTTCGCCAAGGGTGGTAAGGTTGGTCTGTTCGGTGGTGCCGGTGTAGGCAAAACCGTAAACATGATGGAGCTGATCCGTAACATCGCGATCGAACACAGTGGTTACTCTGTATTCGCCGGTGTAGGTGAGCGTACCCGTGAGGGTAACGACTTCTACCACGAGATGATGGAGTCCAACGTACTGGACAAAGTATCTCTGGTTTACGGTCAGATGAACGAGCCGCCCGGAAACCGTCTGCGCGTAGCGTTGACCGGCCTGACCATGGCCGAGAAGTTCCGTGACGAAGGTCGTGACGTGCTGTTCTTCGTGGACAACATCTACCGTTACACCCTGGCCGGTACCGAAGTATCCGCACTGCTGGGCCGTATGCCTTCCGCAGTAGGTTACCAGCCGACCCTGGCCGAGGAGATGGGTGTTCTGCAAGAACGTATCACCTCCACCAAGACCGGTTCCATCACATCCGTACAGGCCGTTTACGTTCCTGCGGATGACTTGACTGACCCGTCTCCGGCGACCACCTTCGCCCACCTGGATGCGACCGTCGTACTGTCCCGTCAGATCGCGGCACTGGGTATCTACCCGGCCGTTGACCCGCTGGACTCTACCTCTCGTCAGCTGGATCCGCTGGTGGTTGGCAAGGAGCACTACGAGACCGCTCGTGGCGTTCAGACCGTACTGCAGCGCTACAAAGAGCTGAAGGACATCATCGCCATCCTGGGTATGGATGAACTGTCAGAAGAAGACAAACTGACCGTAGCCCGTGCCCGTAAGATCGAGCGTTTCCTGTCCCAGCCGTTCTTCGTTGCAGAAGTGTTTACCGGTTCTCCGGGTAAATACGTGCCGCTGAAAGAGACCATCCGTGGTTTCCAGGGCATCCTGAAAGGCGAGTATGACGATCTGCCCGAGCAGGCGTTCTACATGGTTGGCGGTATCGACGAAGTCGTCGAGAAATCCAAGAAACTGTAAGCCTCGACAGGAGGGCCCATGGCAGAGATGATCTCCTTTCACCTGGACGTGGTGAGCGCCGAAGGAAAACTGTTTTCCGGTCGCGTGCAATCCGCTCAGGTATCAGGCTCCGAAGGTGAGTTGGGTCTCCGCCACGGTCATGCTCCGTTGCTGACTGCCATCAAGCCGGGCCTGGTCCGCTTGGTGAAGCAGAACGGAACTGAAGAGGTGCTGTACATCTCCGGCGGTATGCTGGAAGTACAACCTGAATCCGTGACCGTGCTGGCGGACACCGCGATTCGTGCTGACGACTTGGATGAGGCGAAAGCCCAGGAAGCCAAGCGCGCAGCCGAAGAGCGGATCCACAGCTCCCATGGTGATATCGACTACGCCCAGGCCGCCACCGAGCTGGCCAAGGCGATGGCTCAACTGCGAGTCATCGATATCGTCAAAAAGAATTACCGCTAATAACGGTGATGCAAAAAGCGACCTTCGGGTCGCTTTTTTTTTACCCGTTGGATAGACTCCGCCGAGTATTTTTCATGTTCCAAAGGCCAATTTATGTCCCTCAACGTCGTGATCCTGGCTGCGGGTAAAGGTACCCGTATGCGCTCTTCCCTGCCCAAGGTACTGCACCCGGTAGCCAACAAACCCATGGTTTCCCATGTGATCGATACCGCTCGTCAGGTCGGTGCCGAGCAGCTGCATCTGGTCTATGGCCACGGTGCCGAGCTGCTGAAAGAGCGGATCGTGGCGGCCGATGTGAACTGGGTGCTGCAAGCTCAGCAGCTGGGAACTGGTCATGCCGTCGCCCAGGCCATCCCGTTCTGGAAGGATGAAGACGATGTGCTGGTGCTCTACGGCGATACCCCGCTGATCCAGCCCGAGACCCTGCAGCGCTTGCTCGCCGCCAAGGCTGAAAACGGGATGGCACTGCTGACCGTGGTGCTGGACAACCCCACCGGCTATGGCCGCATCGTCCGTGAAAATGGTCAGGTAGTCGGTATCGTCGAGCAGAAGGATGCCAATGCCGAACAGCTGGTCATTCGTGAGGTGAACACCGGCGTGCTGGTGGCCAATGGGGGCCAGTTGCGTCAATGGTTGTCTCGTCTCGACAACAAAAACGCCCAGGGCGAGTTCTATCTGACCGATGTGATCGCCATGGCTCACGGCGATAATTGCCCGATTGCCGCCGTTCATCCGGAGCGTGCCGCCGAGGTGGAAGGGGCCAACAATCGGGTGCAATTGGCTCAGCTTGAGCGCAGCTATCAGCAGATGCAGGCCGAGAAACTGATGATTGCAGGTGCAACCATGATCGACCCCGCACGCTTTGATTTGCGTGGGGTTTTGGAAATTGGTGAAGAGGTTGTTATTGATGCAAACGTCATCATTGAGGGCAAGGTGACTCTCGGCAATCACGTTCGTATCGGAGCCGGTTGCGTACTGAAAGATTGTGTCATTGGCGATCACTCCGAGGTGAAACCCTACTCGGTTATCGAGGGGGCACAGGTGGCAGATCAGTGCTCAGTGGGTCCGTTTACCCGCTTGCGTCCGGGGGCGGTTCTGGAGCAGGATGCGCACGTTGGCAACTTCGTCGAGATGAAGAAGGCCCGTCTGGGGGTTGGTTCCAAGTGCGGTCATCTGACCTATCTGGGTGATGCCGAGATAGGAGCCGGGGTGAATATCGGTGCCGGTACCATCACCTGCAACTACGACGGGGTCAACAAATTCCAGACCATCATCGAGGACGATGTGTTCGTCGGTTCTGATACCCAACTGGTAGCGCCTGTTCGCATCGGCAAGGGGGCCACCCTGGGAGCCGGCTCTACTATTACCAAGGACGTGGGTGAAAATGAACTCGTGATTACCCGGGTACCCCAGCGTCACATCAAGAACTGGGCTCGTCCGGTCAAGAAGAAGTGATGCCCGATCGATAAAATAGAACCGGCGCCTGATGGCGCCGGTTTTTTTTGGCTTATGACTGATGGTTGGTGTCACTGGTCGATGACTGAGGGGCCGCCCACGTGGTCGCGGGTGCGCTGTAGTCCATCACCTGATACCAGTCGAGCTTGCGGGTCAGCATCATGATCAGCGCCAGGGTGGCGAACAGCAGCAGGGCGCCGAGCAGCAGGGCGATCTCTTCGGCTTGCAGCAGGCTGTAGAGGATGGCATAGACCAGCCCGAGCAGCGCTGCGAAGCCGATCCCCTGCTTCGGGCCACTCAGCACATGACTGAGGTAGAAGCCGTTGAGCAGCACGCTGGCCAGCGCGGCCACCAGATAGGCCCAGCCAAAGCCGAGGTGTTCGGTCAGCGCCAGCAGCACCAGATAGAAGATGGCCAGCCCCATGCCCACCAGCGCGTACTGGATCGGGTGAACCCGCAGCCCCTTGAGCAGCTCGAACATAAAGAAGCTGATAAAGGTGAGGCCGATGAAGAGCAGGGCATATTTAGCCGCCCTCTCATTGAGTTGATAATGATCCACCGGCTGCACCAGACTGACGCTGAAGGTGGAGAGATGGCTATCACCCCCGTTCATCATCCGGTTGAAGCGGGTCTCCATGTCGCTGGCGAACCAGCTGGTTTGCCAGTTGGCCTCAAACCCTTGTGGGCTCAGGGTGCGACTGCTCGGCAGAAAGTCACCGATAAAGTTGGGGTGGGGCCAGCTGCCCGCCAGCTGCAGGGTGCTCTCCTTGCCCAGCGGGACTATGTCGAGGGCGTTCATCCCCTGTAGATTGAGCTCCAGATGGAAGGTGCCATCCTGCTGCGGCAGGCTGTCGATCGGGGCATGGATACCCGCGAGCGCATCACCGAGGCGGGCACCGGGGGCAAACGGGATCCGCTGTGTGCCGAGTTGCAGTTCGGGGACGCTGTTGATACCGCGGGCATCGGAGAGCACCAGGCTCAGGTAGGGTTTGCCCGCCACCAGCTCGGCCGTTTCACCGAGCGGTGAGGTCGCGTCATTCAGCAAACTCTGCCGGGTGGGCAGGCGGCCGGATAGGGTGAGGCGGGTCTGGTAGACCTGCGCCTGATAGATGCCGAGCTTGCGCGGGGTCACCTCCATGATGGCCTGCACGTCCAGCTGTTCCGGCAGCAGGTAGCGATAGGTCTGCTCCTGACGGACGAAGCGCTTGCCATCCTGCTCGACCGTCACCGAACGGGTATAGGGCTGCACGATAACCGGCCCCATCAGCCGTTGCGGGCCACTGCTGCTGGCCATGATGCTCTGGATCGCCTGATTGCGGTAAATCTGCCGCTCCCGGTTCAGCTCCATGATGGATTGCACCGGTACCATCAGCAGCAGGCTGAGCAACAGCAGCAGAAAGATCTTGTGGGTGAATATCTGTTTGACCATGACACGTCTCCTTGTTGGATGGAGTGAGTCTGTCAGTCCGGTGTGAAGTGGTGATGGGTCTGTGTGAAGTGGTGGTGAAGGGGGATAAAAAAACCGGCATTGCGCCGGTTTCTGGAGGAATTACAGGGTCTTCAGCTTCCCGGGCAATGCGGCCAGCACCTCTTCTTTCGCCTTGAGGGAGGCGAACTGCTTGCCGGGCTTTTGCACCACGGTATGGACAAAGATCAGCTGTTTGCCCGGTTTGCTGGCCCAGCCGACGAACCAGCCGATCTGCTGATCGCGGTTGAGGCTGCCATCCAGCTTCTTCGGGTAGCCCATGCCGGTCTTGCCGTGGATCTGCCAGCCGTCGATCTCGCTCACCTTGAGGATATTGGCGGTGTACTGCAGGGTTTGCGCCGAGACCGGAAGCTTGCCGCTCAGCATCTTGCCTAGGAAGCGGGCCTGCTCCTCCGGACTGATGGCGAGGCTGGAGCTGAGCCAGGCCTGGGTCAGGCCGTCATGTTTGCCCGGATTACCGGAGAGATCCCGATTGCCGTAGTCGAAGCGGTCGACATATTGCTGGAAGCGCTCCATCCCCAGCCATTCGGTGAGCTGCTGGGAAAACCAGACCACCGAGTAGGTTTCCCAGCGGCGCGGGGTGGTGGTTTCACGCCAGGCGGGCAGCCAGCCGTCATAGCTCGGTTTGTAGGGCAGCGCCGGATGCTCTTCATCCACCAGATAGCCACTGTCGTAACCCATCAGCGCCAGCGGGATCTTGAAGGTGGACGCGGGCGGCAGCTGGCTGGAGCAGTCCCCTTCGCTGGAGAGGGTCTGGCCGTTGCCGTCAGCATAGAGAAAGCAGCCGCTGGCGGCGGAGGCAGGCAGGGCTGCGAGCAGACCGGCAGCCAGCAGGCTGGAGAGAAGCAGGCGGGACATAGCATTTCCTTGAGCAAATGGATGAGAGAAAGCGGCAGTCTAATGCCGCTTTGTGTGGGGAATGTGAAGTTGCGGGGGGACTAGGCGAATGGCAGCCAGAGTTCCGCCAGCGCGCCTCCTTCCGGCCGGTTGCTCAGGGTCAGACGGCCGCCATGCTGGTGGGCTACCTCATGGGTGAAGCTGAGCCCCAGACCACTGCTCTTGCCCTTGTCCGGTCGTGGCAGGGAGTAGAAGCGCTCGAAAATGCGCGGCAATGCGTAGTCGGGAATGCCGGGGCCGCAGTCGGTAACCCGAAAACAGTAGCCCTCCTCCTGCTGGCTGCCGCTCAGGGTGACCAGCCCGTAGGCGGGAGAGAAGTCGATGGCGTTATCCAGCAGGTTGCCGATGGCCTGCTCCAGCAGCAGCGGATCCCACTTCTGTTTCGGCGCGCTGGCCAGCTCGGCGACCAGCGCTACCTGCCGGCGCTGGGCGATAATCTGGCGGGCATCGAGCGCCCGCTTGCCGAGCCCGGCCGGCTCTACCGCTTGCCGATCCAGCCCCTGCCCCGACTCAAGCCGTGCCAGTTGCAGCATTCGCTCGATCAGCTGCTGCATGCGGGCACTCTCCTGATTGATATTGCCGATAAAGCGCCTGGCCACCTCGGGGGGCGGCGTTTCGGCCAGGATCTCCCCTGCCCCGCGAATGGCGGCCAGCGGGCTCTTCAGCTCGTGGGTCAGGCTGTGCACATAGGCTTCGATGTAGCTTTTGCCATCGAGCTGGTGGCGCATGGTCTCCAGCGAGCGGCCGAGCCGATCCAGCTCGACTGTGTGCAACTGCGGCAGCGGTGCCGCCTCCCCCTTGCTGACTGAGTCGGCGTAGTGCACCAGCTTGCCGATGGCGCGGTTGAGCCACCACACCAGCAGGCTGCCGATCAGCAGCGAGATGAGCAGCATCTGGCCGCCGGCCCGCAGCAGCTCCTGTTCCCCCCGCTCGATGGCGGGCATCAGGGTGCGATTGGGTTTGGCGACGGTGAGGGAGCCGATGATCTCGGCACCCTCCCGCAGCGGCGCTGCCACATACATGGTCGAGCTGGTGGCATCGTCGGGATCGGTGCGGGTGCTGCGGGCGCCATATTGGCCGCGCAGGGTGCGGTAGACATCGTTCCAGCGGGAATAATCCTTGCCCAGATCCGTGCCGTCGGAGTCGTAAATCACCATACCCTTCTGGTCAGTGACATAGATGCGGTACTCCGCCTGCTGCTTGAGGTGGCCATCGATCATCGCATTGATGGGATTCTGGTTGAGGCGGGCGAAGGCGCTGGCCAACCGCCCGTTCATCATATTGTCCTCTTTCAGGTCATCGAGCGCGAGCGGCGCCAGCAGCTGGGTCATATCCACCAAAGTATCCTCGGTGGCGCTGCGCACCCCGGGTTTGATCTCCTCGACGAAGATCTCCAGCACGAACCAGGCGGCCAGCGCGAAGATCAGCAGCAGGCCGCACAGCAGTTGTAGTCCGAGTCTCATGCCAGCTCCAGGCTGTAGCCCAGCCCGCGATGGGTGAGGATCAGGTTGGCTTCTGGATCATGTTCGCGCAGCTTGGCGCGGATGGTCTTGACGTGGGTATCGACGGTGCGATCCAGACTCTCCTCCGCATCCTGCCACACCAGATCCATCAGCTGCTGGCGGGAGTAGACCCGCCCCGGCGCCTGCATCAGGGTCTTGAGCAGCAGATATTCGTAACGGGTGAGGGCCAGCGGCTGACCGCGAAAGTGAATGCGGGCACGCTCCTCATCCAGTACCAGCAGGGCGCTGGGTTGGGGAGCGACGGGTTGGCTGCGGCGCAGGATGACCCGCACCCGGGCACACACTTCCCGTGGCGAGAAGGGTTTGGCCACATAGTCGTCGGCACCTATCTCCAGCCCGATCAGTCGGTCTATCTCCTCGCTGCGGGCGGTGAGGAACATCAGGGGAATATCGGTCAGCGCCCTCACCTGCTTGCAGAGTTCGAAGCCGCTGATGTCGGGTAGCCCCACATCGAGGATCAGGAAGTCGGGTCGCGTCTGTTCCAGTCGTGTCAGCAACTGTTGGCCCAGCATGAACCACTCCACCTCGAACCCGTCGGTCTGCAGGGCGTAAATCAGGGTGTCGGCGATGCTGGCCTCATCCTCCACCAGCCAGATGACTCTCTTTTGCATGGCATCCTCGTCGCAAATTGGCACCCCATTCTGGCATCGAACCAAATCGGATCCTATTTGCTGTTTTATTTTTCCGAAAAAGGGGCTAATATTTCGATGTTCTTTCGAATCGAAACTTAAAAATGACCAAACGTAATACTCAACAACGCCGACACACCATAGTGACCCTGGTACAAGAGCAGGGTGAAGTGAGCGTCGACGCCCTTGCCAAACACTTTTCTACCTCCGAAGTGACTATCCGTAAAGATCTGGCGGTACTGGAGACCGGTGGTCTGCTGCTGCGCCGTTACGGTGGCGCCGTCCCCTTGCCGAGCGAGATGGTGGTCGAGGTCAACCCTGAACAAGTTTCGAACCGAAAGTTAGCCATTGCCCGTGCGGCGGCCGAGCGGCTGCGTGATCACAACCGCGTCATCATCGACAGCGGCAGCACCACCAGCGCCATGATCCCCATGCTGGGCAACAAGCGCGGCCTCATCGTGATGACCAACTCCCTCAATGTGGCCGGTGCCCTGCGCGAGCTGGAAAATGAGCCTACCCTGTTAATGACCGGTGGCACTTGGGACCCTCACTCCGAATCCTTCCAGGGGCAGGTGGCGGAACAGGTGTTGCGCTCCTACGACTTCGACCAGCTCTTTATCGGTGCCGACGGCATCGACCCGGAGCGTGGCACCACCACCTTCAACGAGCTGGTGGGCCTGTCGCGGGTCATGGCCGAGGTGTCGCGGGAGGTCATTGTGATGGTCGAATCGGAAAAGATCGGCCGCAAGATCCCCAATCTCGAACTTCCCTGGTCGAGCATCCATACCCTAGTGACCGACGAGGGGCTGGCCAGCGAGGCCAGAGAACAGATTCAAGCCCAGGGGGTGACGCTTATCTGCGCCCCGGTCACTTGCTGACATCGAGCTCTGAACCATCCAACTGACTTTACGATTTGTATCTCAAGGAGAAGTGTATGTGTGGCATCGTCGGGGCTGTTGCCCAACGTGATGTGGCTGAAATTCTGGTAGAGGGCCTGCGCCGTCTGGAGTACCGCGGTTATGACTCAGCCGGTGTGGCCGTGTTCAGCGCCAACCAGCCGCTGCAGCGGGTTCGCCGTCTGGGCAAGGTGGCCGAGCTGGCCAAGGCGCTCGACGAGCAGTCCGTCCACGGCGGTACCGGCATCGCCCATACCCGCTGGGCCACTCACGGCGAGCCCTCCGAGCGCAATGCCCACCCCCACGTCTCCGAGCATATCGTGGTGGTGCACAACGGCATCATCGAGAACCACGAAGAGCTGCGGGAAGAGTTGAAGGCGCTGGGTTATGTGTTCAGCTCCGACACCGATACCGAGGTGATTGCCCATCTGGTCCATCACGAGCTGAAGAGCGCCGGCAGCCTGCTGGCCGCCATGCAAACTGCGGTGAAGCAGCTGCGCGGTGCCTACGGTACCGTGGTGATGGACAGCCGCGACGACAGCCGCGTGGTGGTGGCCCGTTCCGGTTCACCGCTGGTGATCGGCCGCGGTATCGGCGAGAACTTTATCGCCTCCGACCAGATGGCGCTGCTGCCGGTGACCCGTCGCTTCATCTTCCTGGAAGAGGGTGATGTGGCCGAAGTGACCCGTCGCGATGTGCATATCTTCGATACCAACGGTAACGCCGTGGTGCGCGAAGAGCAGGAGTCCGAACTCTCCCACGATGCCGGTGACAAGGGCGAATACCGTCATTACATGCTCAAAGAGATCCACGAGCAACCCAAAGCGATCACCAACACCCTGGAAGGGCGTCTGGGCAGCGATCACGTGGTGGTCGAATCGTTCGGCAACGGCGCTCGCGCCATCTTTGACAAGGTCGAGCACGTGCAGATCGTCGCCTGCGGCACCTCCTATCACTCCGGCATGGTGGCTCGCTACTGGTTCGAAGAGATCGCTGGCGTCTCCTGCGATGTGGAGATCGCCTCCGAGTTCCGCTATCGCAAATCGGTAGTGCGCCCCAACAGCCTGCTGGTGACCCTCTCCCAGAGTGGCGAGACTGCCGATACCCTGGCGGCGCTGCGTCTGGCCAAGGAATCCGGCTACATGAGCTCGCTGGCTATCTGCAACGTGCCGGGCTCCTCGCTGGTGCGTGAATCGGATCTGGCCTTTATGACCCGCGCGGGGGCAGAGATTGGTGTGGCCTCCACCAAGGCGTTTACCACCCAGCTGGCTGGCCTGCTGATGTTGGTGGCCTCGGTCGGTCACTGCCGTGGCCACCTGAGCGCCGCCGCCGAAGCCGAACTGGTCAAGGCGCTGCAAGCCCTGCCGCTGCGTATTAAAGAGAGCCTGGCACTGGCCAAGGATATCGAAACCCTGGCCGAAGAGTTTGCCGACAAGCAGCACAGCCTGTTCCTCGGCCGTGGCAGCCAGTACCCCATCGCCATGGAGGGGGCGCTCAAGCTCAAAGAGATCTCCTACATCCACGCCGAAGCTTACGCCGCTGGCGAACTGAAGCACGGCCCGCTGGCGCTGATCGATGCCGAAATGCCCATTATTGTGGTGGCGCCGAACAACGATCTGCTGGAGAAGCTCAAGTCCAACGTGGAAGAGGTGCGCGCCCGTGGCGGTATCCTCTACGTGTTCGCCGATGCCGATACCGGCTTCAAGAGCGACGAGACCATGCGGGTCATGAACCTCAACCATGTGGAAGAGGTGATCGCCCCCATCGTCTATACCGTGCCGCTGCAGCTGCTCTCCTACCACGTCGCCCTGATCAAGGGCACTGACGTCGACCAGCCGCGCAACTTGGCAAAATCGGTGACTGTTGAGTAAGTCACTTTTGATCAGTCACTTTCTGAAATGAAAAAGAGCCGCTATTGCGGCTCTTTTTGTTTCGGCTGAGGGGTTACGACAGCCGCAGGTTGGTGATGGTGACCTCATCGAGGGAGGGCACTATGATGCCGCTGGTGATCCCCTTGGCGATGGCCTGGCTGCGGTTCTTCGAGTCGGTCTTGTTGGTCACCTGGGTCAGGTGAAAGTTGACCGTCCGCTCGCTGATGCCGAGGATGGTGGCGATCTCCCAGGAGGTTTTGCCCTCGCTGGCCCAGAACAGGCACTCCTTCTCCCGATCCGACAGTTCGGTCAGGTACTTCATCAGGTCAGGCCGGCTTTTGATCAGTTGCAGCGCGGAGTTGAAGATGTAGCTGGCGCAGAATGACAGCAAGGGAACGTTTTCAAACATCAGATCAGAGTTGGACTTCTCCTTGGTGATGAATGAGAGGATACCGTGCTCCCCCTGCGGGGTGTGGAGCGGGAAGGATACGCCGTTGCGCACCCCGAAATCGGCAGCCAGGTTCATCACGTCGCGGCTGGCGCTGGGTAGCCAGGGCGAGTCGCAGTCGAGTTTGTTCCAGAAGATAGGCTGGGTCTGTTTCAGCCCCAGATAGACCACCGGATCCTGGGTCAGATACTGGTTTTCGCTGTAGGCGTCAAACCAGCTGGTCGGACAGTTGTTGAACAGTGCCACGTGGGATTTCTGCATGCTGATGGGGAAAATAATCAACAGCCGGAAGTAATCAAAGCCCATTTGATGACTGAAGCGTTCCAGTTGTTGCTGGATATCGCTGGTTTTTGTTGCCTTGGTGAACTTGTCGATATGTTCCCAGATCGCATCGTTGAGCATGACTTTCTCCTTTTTCGATCTCTATCACACTGATCGAAAAGATTTTTTCTCGTTATTTATATTTGTGCGGTGGCTATTGGCGCCACTTATTCCGTGCGTGTCTAAAAATTATCCTGTTTTTGTGCATAAAGGCCAAGAAAATCCTCTCGTTGCCAGTCCGCCCCGCATTTGAGATAATGATAATAGTTATCATTAGTAAGATGTATTTCAATGAACAAATTATGGGGTGTGGCCCTGCTGCCACTGTCAGTCCACTTTGCTGCCATCGGGGATGAGCTGGTTGCTCCCGCCCTCAAGAACAGCATAGCTGCCGGGAAAGCCTCCCAGCAGCGGGTGGAAAAAGCCGCCGATGCCGCCGTTGCCGCACGACTGGAGCTGCAAAATGCCCAGCTGCAACTGCGCGACCTCGAAGCCTACAACCGCTACATGCAATCTCTGGTGGCCGATCAGCAAAATGAGCTGGGTAAATTGAGTCAGCAGCTGGAAGCGGTGCAAGAGACCCGTCAGGGCTTGATCCCGCTGATGTTGCAGATGCAGGCAGATCTGGAACTGCTGGTGCAAAACGACATCCCGCTGCGCAAGGAAGATCGTTTGGCGCGGGTTGAACAGTTGAAAGCGACCCTGGCCCGCGCAGACGTTAGCGAGGCAGAGAAATTCCGTCAGCTGCTGCAGGCCTATCAGATCGAAGCCGAGTACGGCAGCCGGATGGACAGCTATTCCGCCGAGCTGGAGCTGGATGGTGCTCCTCGTCGGGTCGATGTGCTGGCGCTGGGTCGGGTCTCCCTGCTGGCAATGACGGCCGATCGCAGTCAGGCATGGCGCTGGTCTGCCGAGGCGAAGCAGTGGCAAGCCCTCGATAGCCAGTGGCTCTCCCCTATCGCCGAGGCGATGGATGTGGCCGCCGACAAGAAAGTTCCCCAGTTGCTCAATGTCCCCCTCTCTGTCAGCCGCAGTCAGGAGGCCCAATCATGAGAGTCACCATGAAGTGGTTCCCCCTCCTTATTGCCCTCTTCTGCGGTACCAACGCCGCTGTCGCCGATGAGTGGCAGCAGCAGGAACAGGCTCGTGAACAGCAGGCTCAGCAAGATCTGGCGACCGTTGCCAAGGAGCTCGGCACTGCCCGTGCCAGACTGGCCGAGGCCCAGCGCCTGAGCAAGGAGCTGGCTGGCAAGTTCGCCAGCAACGAGAAGCAGCTGGTCGAGCTTAACGCCCAGTGGGAGCAAGCCTCCGGCGACATGAACGAGATCTTCGCGGTCACCCGTCAAGGCGCCAGCGATGCGGTCAAGCTGCTGAGTGAATCCGCCGTCGAGGGCCAGTACCCGGAGCGTCTCGCCCCGCTGAAAGCCATGGCACAGGATAAACAGGCGCCGGATCGTGCCGCTCTCGCCCTGCTGCCCGCCACGCTGCTGCAGGAGATCCGCGAATCTGGCCGGATTGCCCAGTTCAACGGCAAGGTGCTCGATGCCCAGGGGGCTGCCAGCGAGCAGTCGCTGACCCGGGTTGGCAGTTTTGCCCTGCTGGGGAGCGAAGGCTTCCTGCAACCGACCGCCGAAGGCTTGAGCCCGGTACTGGGTCTGCCCGGTAGTGTGCTCTCTGCCGTTGCGGCTTATCAGGGTCAGGAAGGGGAAGCGCTGCCGCTGGATCCTTCTCATGGCACTCTGCTGGCGATGCTGGCACAGGCACCCACCTTCTGGCAGCAGGTACAGCAAGGTGGTCAGGTCGGCGCCATTATCGTGCTGCTGGCCGCTATCGGTTTGGGAATTGCTGCGGTACGGCTGTGGAGTCTCTCCCGCGAACTTACTCTGGTGCGCCGCCAGCTCAAGAGCGGCGAGTATCACGCCGACAACGCCCTCGGCCGGGTGCTGACGGTAGCAGACAAACACCCCGAGCTGAGCATGGAGACCCTCGAGCTGCGTCTTGATGAGGCGATCCTGCAGGAGACTCCTCGTATGGAGCGCGGTATCGGCATGGTCAAGGTAATCGCGGCCATCGCCCCCATGCTGGGTCTGCTCGGTACCGTAACCGGGATGATCGGCACCTTCCAGGCCATCACCCAGTTTGGCACCGGCGATCCCAAGATCATGGCGGGCGGCATCTCCATGGCGCTGGTTACCACGGTACAGGGTCTGGTTGCGGCCATTCCGCTGATCCTGGCCCACAGCCTGCTGCAATCGCGCTTCACCGAGCTCTCCAATGTGCTGGAGCAGCAAGTAGCCGGCATTCTGGCTGAGCGCGCCGAGAGCAATAATGGCGGGATGGAGCGAGCAGCATGATGCTCGACATCTGGCAACAGCTGCAGAGTTTCATGGGCCGTGGCGGCCCTGTGCTCTGGGTCATTCTGGCCCTGCTGGTGCTGATGTGGATTTTGATGATCGAGCGGCTGCTCTACCTCAATCTGGGTTTTGGCCCCTTGCAGCAACAGCTGCTCGGCCGCTGGCAGGCCCGCAGCGAGCGCCACAGTTGGCACGCCCGGGCGATCCGCAGCCGCTGGCTGGCGCAGGCAGAGCTGGAACTGAACCGTCATCTGATCTTCATCCGCACCCTGGTGGTGCTCTGTCCCATGCTGGGGTTGCTGGGCACAGTGACCGGCATGATCGGCGTATTCGATGCGTTGGCTGCGGCCAACCGCTTTAACCCGGAGAGCATGGCGGGCGGGATCTCCCGCGCCACTATCCCCACCATGGCGGGCATGGTGGTGGCGCTCTCCGGCGTGTTGTTACTCAGTCGGCTCGAGAGTCAGGCCAAGCGTGCGCTGGCCAAGACCCGGGACGGCCTGCGAGAAGAGAAGGTAATGCAATGAGACGGCAATCCAAACGCCAGCGTGACGAAGTGCAGATCGACATGACTCCCATGCTGGATATCGTGTTCATCATGCTGATCTTCTTTATTGTCACCACCTCCTTCGTGCGCGAAGCCGGGCTCGAGGTGCACAGACCCCAGGCCAGTCAGGCCAAGGCGCAGAAATCCTCCAGCATCATGCTGGCGATCGGGGCTCAGGGTCAGATCTTCCTCGACCGCAAGCAGATCGATGTGGAGCGGGTACAGGCCACCATCGCCCGTCTGCTGGCGGAGCAGCCCGATGCCAGCCTGGTGATCCAGGCCGACGAGCGGGTACCCCATGGCAAGGTGGTGCGGGTGATGGATGAGGCCAAGGCGGCGGGTATCGCCAATATCGCCGTGGCGGTGGCGCCGAAATGAAATACAAGCTGATGAGCCTGGGGCTGGGGATTGCCCTCAGTCTGGGCATCCTGCTGTTTATTGCCACGCTGGTTGAACCGCTCCGGGGCGAGAAGGTGGCGAGCGAACAGAAGCCCATCGTCATCAATATGCAGAACGAGGTGACCGAGGTGCAGGTACGCGAGCGTCCAGTGCCGCAGGAGCCCGAGCCTCTGCCAGAGCCTCCCGCGGCATTGGCCTCGACACCGCTGCCGATGCCTGCCGCGGCCCCCTTGGCGGCCGTTGAGCCGAGTCTGGATCTGGTTTCCAGCCTCAGCGCGGTGCAGGTCTATGCCCCCGGAGTGGCGACCAGTACCGCACCGGTATTGAGTGGCAACTACCACGGCCAGCAGCAGGGAGCGGGTATCGGCGCAGGTGACATGCTGATGCCGCTGCAACGGATCGAGCCGGTCTACCCCTATCGTGCCCAGCAGTCAGGGATCGAAGGATTCGTCACCCTGCGCTTTAGCGTGAATGCCGAAGGTGGCGTGCAGGATGTGGAAGTGGTCGAAGCCAAACCCAAGCGTCAGTTCGAGCGGGCGGCCATTCAGGCGATCAACAAGTGGCGCTATCAGCCGAGACCGGGCGCTACCGACAAGCTGGTGCAAGTCATCACGCTCAAATTCAAACTGGAGTCATAACTATGTTGCGGATCTGGATCTGTCTGCTGGCCCTGGTCGGCCAAGCCTGTCTGGCGATGGAGGTCAGCCCTCACTTCTCCCGTCAGCTTGAACCCGTGATGAAGCTCTATCAGTCCGGTCAGTGGCAACAAGCCCAGAGCAATGCGTCCGGCCTCAAGCCAAATAGCGATGCCGAGCGTGCCTGGCTGGCGCAGCTGCAAGCCTCGCTGGCGGCCAATCTGCAACAGACCGCCCAGGCGAGCCGTTATGTCGAACAGGCCCTTGCCTATAAAGAGTGGCCCGAGCAGCAACAGCTCCAGCTGCTGCGACTGCGCGGCGATATTCAGGCCCAGCAATCCAACTGGTCGGGTGCCATCGCCAGCTACAAGGCGGCACTGGCACTCAAGCAAGACGATGCACTGCGCCTGCGTCTGGCTGGTCTCTATTACCACAACAAGCAGTACGGTGACGCCGCCAGCCAGAGCGAACAGTTGTTGAAGAAGGGTTGGCAGAAGCAGGCCGCCATTATTCGTCTCTCCGCCCTCACCGCCCAGCAACGCTATGGCGTGGCGGCCGATCAGGCGGTCGAGTTGATCAGCCACGAACCCAAAGAGAGCAAATGGTGGCAGCAGGCGGTGTCGCTCAACCTCTCCGCCAAACGTGGCGATCAGGCGTTGGCTCTGCTGCAAACAGCTATCGACAGAAAACTGATGGATGATGTGTCTGCCCGCAATCAGCTGATCCGCCTCTATGCCTGGCAAGGGCTGCCTTATCGTGGTGCCCGTCTGCTGGAAGCGGCCATGGCCAAGGGACAGATGAAGCAAAGTGCTGAAAATCGCCAACTGCTGGCTCAATTGTGGGAAGGTGCCCGGGAGTGGTCACAAGCGGTCGATAGCTGGCAACAGCTCGCCAACCAGCACGGTCAGCCCAAAGCCGCCATGCGCGCCGCCGAACTGCTGCTGCAACAGGGCAAGACAGATGCTGCCATGACCCAGCTTGCCGCCATCAAGTCGGTAAAAGGCGAGCAAGGCAATCGCGCCAAAGCGTTGCTGGTGCAGGCACACCTTAATAAGGAGCAGTATGCCCAGGCGCTGGAACTGGCCCGTGAGCTACAGCAACAGGATAACTGGCAGCAGAAGGCAACCACCTGGGTCAACTATATCCGGGCACAAAGCGAAGAGTTGAGCAAAAAAGCGGCGTAAAAGAGATGCCAAGGGGCTGTTTTGGGGCGTTCAGTTCGCTTTTTCAGCAAACGAACGCATTTTTGCAAAAAGCCCTTGTCATCCCGGCGCGGCTCCCTATAATGCGCCCCTACCAGCACGGCGGAACACGCCGAAC
>NZ_CP077311.1:1342500-1407500 GCF_019048265.1 Aeromonas sp. FDAARGOS 1405
ACGAACCTCTGGTGTTCGGGTTGTCACGCCAGTGGCACTGCCCGGTAGCTAAGTTCGGAATCGATAACCGCTGAAAGCATCTAAGCGGGAAGCGAGCCCTGAGATGAGTCATCCCTGACCCCTTGAGGGTCCTAAAGGGCCGTTGGAGACCACAACGTTGATAGGCGGGGTGTGTAAGTGCAGCGATGCATTGAGCTAACCCGTACTAATTACCCGTGAGGCTTAACCATACAACACCCAAGAAGTGTTCTAAGGCTTGTAGCAAACCTAAGCGAACTACTAATTCAATGATAATGACTCAGTCGTTATTCACGTCAGCTTTCTGGATTGAAGAATTTGCCTGGCGGCCATAGCGCCGTGGAACCACCTGATCCCATGCCGAACTCAGAAGTGAAACGCGGTAGCGCCGATGGTAGTGTGGCATTCGCCATGCGAGAGTAGGACACTGCTAGGCACCCAATTTCAAGATTACGCCCAGCGTGGTCTTTACCGGTTAGTGTGCTGATATGGCTCAGTCGGTAGAGCGCATCCTTGGTAAGGATGAGGTCCCCAGTTCGATTCTGGGTATCAGCACCATTAAAGAGAAAGCCTCCCTGAAAAGGGAGGCTTTTTTGCATCCGCCACTTTCTAAAAAATTCCCTAATATTCCTTACTGCCAATACTTTCCTCTGTTTTTAGCCTGTATCGTCTTTCTGCTGATTTGAGTCCCGGTGTGTTACTCATGTGACTGCTATTGATGGTTTTATCCAGATATTTAACCATGTTTGATTGACGTAAAACGTTTTACATGTAAAATCCGGCGCGTTTTGCCTATTACGTGGAGAGAGAGCATGGCGCAGGATAACGAATACTGTTTGGGGGCGGTACCCGCCAAAGGGCGCAAAGGTGTGCTGTCGCTGATGCTGGTGATGCTAGGCCTGACCTTCTTCTCTGCCAGCATGTGGACCGGTGGTGCGCTGGGCACCGGGCTGGTGTTCGATGACTTCATCAAGGCGGTACTTATCGGCAACTTGTTGCTGGGTATCTACACCGCTTGTCTCGGTTATATCGGTGCCTCAACCGGCCTCTCTACCCATCTGTTGGCGCGCTACTCGTTTGGGGTGAAAGGTTCCTGGCTGCCATCCCTGCTGCTGGGTGGCACTCAGGTCGGCTGGTTTGGCGTTGGCGTGGCGATGTTTGCCCTGCCGGTGCAGAAGGCGACCGGCATCGATGTGAACTGGCTGATCGCCATTTCGGGCATGTTGATGACGGTGACCGTCTACTTCGGCATCTCCGCCCTGATGGTGCTGAGCTTTGTGGCCGTACCGGCCATTGCACTGCTTGGCGGCTACTCGGTCTGGCTGGCGGTGACCTCGACCGGTGGCATGGCTGCACTGCAGCAAGTACAACCAAGCAATCCCATCGAGTTCACCACGGCGTTGACCATGGTGGTTGGTTCCTTTATCAGTGCAGGAACCCTGACCGCCGACTTTGTTCGCTTTGGTCGCAAACCCTGGGGCGCCGTCATGATTACCATGGTGGCGTTTTTTTTGGGCAACACGCTAATGTTCGTCTTCGGTGCTGCCGGTGCGGCGGTGACCGGGCAGGCCGATATATCGGAAGTGATGTTGATGCAGGGTTTACTGATCCCCGCCATTCTGGTGCTGGGTCTCAATATCTGGACCACCAACGACAACGCTCTCTACGCCTCCGGTCTCGGATTTGCCAACATTACCGGCCTCAAGAGCAAGCCGCTCAGCGTGATCAACGGGCTCATCGGTACGGCTTGCGCCCTCTGGCTTTACAACAACTTTGTCGGCTGGCTGGCCTTTTTGAGTACGGCAATTCCCCCGATTGGTGGCATTATCATCATGGATTTCCTGCTCAATCGTGAGCGTTACCGTAAGTTTGCCGATCAGCAGTTCGAGACGGTGCGCTGGCAGGCGCTGGTCGCCACGGCAGTCGGGGTGGCTGTCGGCAAGTGGCTGCCGGGCATAGTGCCACTCAACGCGGTATTGGGCGCCGCCTTCACCTATTTCATTCTGGTTCGCCTCACCCAGCGGCCGGTTCTGGTACAGGAAGCTAACAAATGCTGATTCAACATATTCGTTTGGCCGATCGGGAAGGGTTGTGGCAGATCCGTTGTCAGGATGGGGTCATCACCGCCATCGAACCCCATGACGAACATGCCGTCGCCGGTCGGGTGCTGGACGGGGAGGGCGGTCTGGCGATCGCTCCCTTTATCGAACCCCACATTCACCTGGATACCACCCAGACGGCGGGCGAGCCGAGCTGGAATCTCTCCGGCACCCTGTTCGAGGGGATCGAGCGCTGGGCCGAACGCAAGGCGCTGCTGACCCATGAGGATGTGAAACAGCGCGCTATCCAGACGCTGAAGTGGCAGATCGCCAACGGCATCCAGTTCGTCCGTACTCACGTCGATGTCTCCGACCCCAATCTGGTGGCGCTCAAGGCGATGCTGGAGGTGCGGGAGGAGATGAAGGAGTGGGTGGAGCTGCAGATCGTCGCCTTCCCGCAGGAGGGGATCCTCTCCTACCCCAATGGCAAGGCACTGCTGGAGGAGGCGCTCAAGCTGGGGGCCGATGTGATCGGTGCTATTCCCCATTTCGAGTTCACCCGGGAATATGGGGTCGAAAGTCTGCACTACATCTTCGATCTTGCCGAGAAGTATCAGGTTTTGGTCGATGTGCACTGTGACGAAATCGATGACGAGCAGTCCCGTTTCATCGAGACGCTGGCGACCTTGGCCTACGAGCGGGGTATCGGCCATCGGGTGACGGCCAGTCACACCACCGCCATGCACTCCTACAACGGCGCTTATGCTTCCCGCCTGTTCCGTCTGCTCAAGATGGCGGATATCAACTTCGTGGCCAATCCGCTGGTGAACATTCACCTGCAGGGGCGGTTCGATACCTATCCCAAACGCCGCGGCATTACCAGGGTGAAGGAGATGCTGGAGGCGAACATCAACGTCTGTTTCGGTCACGACGACGTGTTCGATCCCTGGTACCCCATGGGCACCGCCAACATGTTGCAGGTGCTGCACATGGGGCTGCATGTCTGCCAGATCATGGGCTACGAGCAGATCAACGACGGCTTGAAGCTGATCAGCAGCCACAGCGCCCGCACCCTGAACGTGCAGGATCGCTATGGCATCGAGGTGGGCAAACCGGCCAACCTGTTGATCCTGCCTGCCGACAATGGCTTCGATGCGGTGCGCCGTCAGGTGCCGGTGCGTTACTCGATCCGCCACGGCAAGGTGATTGCCCAGACCCGTCCGGCCCAGACCGAAATCGTGCTGGGTCAGCCAGAGCCCATCGATTTTCGCCGCTGAGATTTCAATCAGGCTGGATGTCGATTAGTTCCGCCTCTGGGCACAAGGGCCGCCATTGCGACATAATGGCGGCCTGACCCTGAGGGAGTGACACCATGCAAACCTGGTTCTATGTTGCTGCAGGGGGCGCCATCGGCGCCTGCCTTCGTTTTGGGATTGCCGAACTGATGGCCTTGCTGCTGGGTCGCCACTTTCCTTACGGGACTCTGGTGGTCAACGTGGTGGGCTCTTTCATCATGGGGGTGGCGTTCGCCCTCATCAGTCACGGTCATGTGGTAGAACATCCGATGAAGCCGCTGCTGATGGTGGGGATCCTCGGTGCCCTGACTACTTTCTCTTCCTTTGCCCTCGATACGGTGGTGCTGGCTCAACATGGGGCCTATCTGAAAGCGCTGCTCAATATCGGTCTCAATCTCTTCCTCTGTCTGGCCATGGTGGTGCTGGGCATGCAGTTGGTTGCGAGCCGGGTTTAAGGTGTCCGGACGCCAGTGGCTCTGGTAAACTGGCGGCCATTCTTTGCTCTATGGGTGTTTAAGGGATGTCAGAACAAGCAACGACAACGCATTTTGGCTTTAAAACCGTGGCCGCGACCGAGAAGGAAACTCTGGTAGCAGGTGTCTTCCATTCGGTGGCAGCCAAGTATGATCTGATGAACGATCTGATGTCGTTCGGCATCCACCGCCTGTGGAAGCGCTTCACCATCGACTGTTCCGGTGTGCGCAAGGGCCAGAAGGTGCTGGATCTGGCCGGTGGTACCGGTGACTTGACCGCCAAGTTTTCCCGCATCGTCGGCGAGACCGGTCAGGTGGTGCTGGCGGATATCAACGACTCCATGCTGAAAGTGGGCCGGGACAAGCTGCGCAATCTGGGGGTCGCCAACAACGTCTCCTATGTGCAGGCCAATGCCGAGGCACTCCCCTTCCCGGATAACCACTTCGACGTGATTACCATCGGCTTCGGCCTGCGCAACGTCACCGACAAGGACAAGGCGCTCGCCTCCATGTTCCGGGTGCTCAAGCCGGGTGGCCGTCTGCTGGTGCTGGAGTTCTCCAAGCCGGTCAGTGAAGTGATCGCCAAGCTCTATGACCTCTACTCCTTCAAACTGCTGCCGAAAATGGGCGAAATCGTCGCGAACGACAGTGAAAGCTACAAATATCTGGCAGAGTCTATTCGTATGCACCCGGATCAGCAGACCCTGGCCGGCATGATGGAAAATGTCGGTTTCGAGCAGGTGGAGTACTTCAATCTGACTCAGGGTGTGGTCGCCCTGCACCGCGGTTACAAGTTTTAAGGTTGCCTATGCCGATGGATGCCATGGTCACCGCGGTGATCGAAACCAGCCTCAACCAGTTGCTGGCGCTGGACAAACAGAGCCCGGAGCGGCTGCGCAAACTGGTGGGCAAGGTGCTCAAGCTGGAGCTGCGTGAACTCAAGCCGCTCTGGTTCGTCTTCTCCGAGCGTCGGCTGGATGTGCTGGCCCAGCATGAAGGGGAGGCGGATGCGGTGCTCAGCCTGTCGCTGACCGCCCTCGGTCTGCTGAAAGACCCGTCCGCCCTGACCCGTTATATCCGCGAGGAGAAACTGGATCTGAGCGGTGATCCCCAGCTGGTACAGGCATTCAGCGTGCTGCTGGGTGAGCTGGATATCGACTGGGAAGAGGAGCTGTCGCGCTATACCGGCGACGTGCTGGCCCACACCTTGTTCAGCTGTGCCCGTCAGGCGCGTCGTCTGGTCGGCCGCGAACTGTGCCGCACCCGCAGCCAGCTGGCGGAATATCTGACCGAAGAGGCCCGCCTCGCCCCCGGACCGCTGGAAGTGGCGAGTTTCAACGATGACGTCGAGGTGCTGGCCCAACAGCTCAAGGCCGTCGAACTGCGGCTGGCCCGCTTCGAACAGCAGGTGACCTGATGACCCCGAAGGAGTTCAAACGCCTCTATCGCATCATTACCATCCTGCTGGAGCAGGGCATCGACGAACTGGTGCCCGCCCGTTATCAACCCTGGCCGGGTCGTCTGGCCCGTCGCTCCCTGTTCTGGCTCAAGAACAAGCAACCGGATCTCAGCCGCGGTGCCCGCATTCGCCTCGCCTTCGAGGCTCTTGGCCCCATCTTCATCAAGTTTGGCCAGATGCTCTCGACCCGCCGAGACCTGCTGCCGCCGGATATCGCCGAGGAACTGGCCCTGCTGCAGGACAGGGTGCCCCCCTTCTGTGGTCAGGCGGCGCGCCAGCAGATCGAGCTGAGCCTGGGTTGTCCCATCGAAACCCTGTTTGACGACTTCGACGAGACGCCGCTGGCGTCGGCCTCCATCGCGCAGGTGCATACCGCCCGCCTGAAGGAGAGTGGCCGCGAGATCGTCATCAAGGTGATCCGTCCCGACATCGAGCCTGTCATCGAGGCCGACCTGAGACTGATGCAGGCGCTGGCCCGTCTGGTGGCGCGCTTCGTACCCCAGAGTGCACGACTGCGCCCCATCGAGGTGGTGGAGGAGTATCGCAAGACCATCCTCGACGAGCTCAACCTGATGCGGGAGGCGGCCAACGCCATCCAGCTGCGCCGCAACTTCACCGGCTCCGAGGCGCTCTATGTGCCTGAAATCATCACCGACCTCTGCCGCGAGCAGGTGCTGGTGATGGAGCGCATCTACGGTATTCCGGTCTCCGATATACCGGCGCTGGAAGCCAACGGCACCAATATGAAGCTGCTGGCCGAGCGCGGGGTAGAGGTTTTCTTCACCCAGGTGTTCCGCGACAGCTTCTTCCATGCCGATATGCACCCGGGCAACATCTTCGTCTCTTACGAACATCCGGAAAACCCGCTCTGGATCGGCATCGACTGCGGTATCGTCGGTACCCTCAATCGGGAAGACAAACGCTATCTGGCGGAGAACTTCCTCGCCTTCTTCAACCGTGACTATCGCCGGGTAGCGGAGCTGCATGTGGAGTCGGGCTGGGTACCGGCAGACACCAAGGTGGATGAGTTCGAGTTCGCCATCCGCACCGTGCTGGAGCCCATCTTCGAGAAGCCGCTCTCCGAAATTTCGTTCGGTCACGTGCTGCTCAACCTGTTCAACACTGCACGTCGCTTTCATATGACGGTGCAGCCGCAGCTGGTGCTGCTGCAAAAGACCCTGCTCTATGTGGAAGGGTTGGGGCGTCAGCTCTACCCGCAGCTCGATTTGTGGCAGACCGCCAAGCCGTTCCTCGAAAACTGGATGCACGAACAGGTGGGGCCCAAGTCGGTATTGAACGCTATCAAGGAGAAGGCGCCATTCTGGGCGGAGAAGCTGCCGGAGCTGCCGGAGCTGGTCTATGAGACTCTGCGCCAGACCCGTCATCAGCAGCGTCATTTCGACCAGATGTTTGCCGAGTTCCGCCGTCACAGCCGTCGGCAGGGGCAGGCCCGCTACCTCTTAGGGGTTGGAGCCAGCCTGCTATTGGCGGGTGTATTCTTGCTGACCCAAAAACAACACATTGAGTGGGGACAAGCCAGTCTCGCCGGTGCAGCCCTCTGCTGGCTGGTCGGCTGGTTGCGAACCCGTTCCCATTAATCAACAACCGCGCCGTCAGGCGCCTGTTCTGGAGAGAAAATCATGGGTGGTATCAGTATTTGGCAATTGTTGATCATTGCAGTCATCGTCGTGCTGCTGTTCGGTACCAAGAAACTGCGCGGGATCGGCGGTGATCTGGGCGCGGCGGTCAAAGGGTTCAAGAAAGCCCTCTCCGACGAGCCGGCTGATGCCAAGGCCGAGCAGAAAGATGCCGAGTTTCCCCCGAAACAGCTGAACGAAGCGGCCACTCAGAGCAGTGAGACCGCCAAACAGAAAGACAAAGACCAGGCCTAAGCCATGTTCGATATCGGTTTTTGGGAGCTGGTCGTTATCGGTGTGGTAGCACTGGTGGTACTGGGGCCCGAGCGGCTGCCGGTTGCCATCCGCACGGCTACCCACTGGATCCGCCTCATTCGTTCGACCGCGAACTCGGTCAAGTCCGAGCTGGAGCAGGAGCTCAAGTTGCAAGAGCTGCATAACGACCTCAAGAAGGCCGAACAGTTGCAGATGAGCAACCTGAGCCCCGAGCTGCAGGAGTCCATCGAACAGCTCAAAGCGGCGGCCCAGTCGGTCAATCGCCCCTATCAGGTGGAGAACGAGATCCGTCCGCCGCGCCCCGAGCCGGTCGCCCAGGCGGAGCCTGCCACGCCGGTGGAGCCTGCGGTGCAGCTGAGCCACGACGTGCCACCGGTCAATAGCCAGCGGGAGAGCGAGCCGGTGCCGGTCAGCGACTCCGCAGTAAAAGGGGAGGTGAAGCCATGAGTCAGGCCGAACAACCCCTGATCAGCCATCTGGTTGAGCTGAGAACCCGTTTGCTGCGCTCCATTACCGCCATCCTCGTGGTGTTTCTGGCGCTGATCTACTTCTCCAACAACATCTACGACTTCGTGGCCCAACCGCTGCTCAGCCAGTTGCCGGAAGGGACCAGCATGATCGCGACGGATGTGGCGACCCCCTTCCTGACGCCGATCAAGCTGACCCTGGTGGTCTCCTTCTTCGTGGCGATCCCCTATCTGCTCTATCAGGCTTGGGCCTTTATCGCCCCCGGTCTGTACCAGCATGAGCGGCGCCTGATCATGCCGTTGGTGGTCTCCAGTGCCCTGTTGTTCTATGCGGGGATGGCGTTCGCCTACTACGTGGTGTTTCCGCTGGTGTTCGGTTTCTTCACCAGCACCGCACCCGCAGGGGTGACGGTGGCGACCGACATCGCCAGCTATCTGGACTTCGTACTGACCCTGTTCTTCGCGTTCGGGGTGGCGTTCGAAATTCCGGTGGCCACCATACTGCTCTGCTGGACTGGCGTGACCACACCGCAAAACCTGAAGGAGAAACGTCCCTACGTCGTTGTCGGGGTGTTTGTTGTCGGCATGCTGCTGACGCCGCCTGATGTCTTCTCCCAGACCCTGCTCGCCATTCCGATGTGGGCGCTGTGGGAGATAGGTCTGTTCTTCGCCCGCTTCTACGTGAAGAAAGCGGATGAAGAGCAACAGGAACAACCGGATGTAGAGAGCTGAGGCTCTGTTCGTCACCTGTTTGCCGGACGGTGAGAGGATGACTAAGTCCGCAGGAATGGCAGAACGAGGGGAGCTTAGGCTCCCTTCCTCTTTTCATGCTCCCGTTCGAGGCGTATGGTAAGACCCCATTCGGTAGATGGTTTTCACATACCTGATATGTATTCCTTTTGTTCGGAACGTCTCATCTCATGATCGATATCGGCTTAAATCTGACCAGCAGCCAGTTCGCCGGTGAACAGCCTGAGCTGGTGGCCCGCGCCCGCGCCGCCGGAGTGGAAGCGCTGATCCTCACCGGTACCGATCTGGACGGCAGCCGCGAGAGCGCAGAGTTGGCCGCCCGCTGGCCGGGCTACTGCTTCTCCACCGCCGGGGTACACCCTCACGATGCCAAGAGTGTCGATGAGGCGACCCTGCCCGCTTTGCGCGAGCTGGCAGCACTGCCGCAGGTGGTGGCTATTGGCGAGTGCGGCCTCGACTACAACCGCGACTTCTCCCCCCGCCCGGTGCAGGATGCGGTATTCGACGCCCAGCTGGCGCTGGCCGCCGAACTCGGGATGCCGGTGTTCCTTCACTGTCGCGATGCCCACGCCCGTTTTATCGAGATCCTCCGTCCCTGGTTGCCGAAACTACCGGGAGCCGTGCTGCACTGCTTCACCGGTTCCGACGAGGAGCTGGACGAGTGTCTGGCGCTGGGGCTGCATATCGGGGTGACCGGCTGGCTCTGCGACGAGCGCCGCGGCCAGCTGCTGCGCGAACAGGTGGCTCGCATTCCGGCCGGTCGGCTGATGATCGAGACCGATGCCCCCTATCTGGTGCCGCGAGATCTGAAACCGCGCCCGAAACGCAACGAACCCGCTTTTTTGCCGCACATCGCCCAGGTGGTGGCGGCCTGTCGTGGTGAAGCGCCCGAGGCCTTGCTGGCCCATACCCGTGCCACCTCCGCCGCGTTCTTCCAACTTCCTCTCCAGGAGTGATTCATGGCTACAACTCTTCCGGGCGCCTTTCCGGGCCGCCGCCTGCGCCGTCTGCGCAAACATGATTTCAGCCGTCGTCTGGTGCGCGAGAACGTACTGACCGTCAACGATCTCATCTATCCGGTGTTCGTGCTGGAGGGGGAGAACCGTCGGGAAGCCGTTCCCTCCATGCCGGGGGTAGAGCGTCTCTCCATCGATCTGCTGCTGGAGGAAGCCGCCGAGCTGGTGGAGCTGGGCGTACCTGCCATTGCCCTGTTCCCGGTCACCCCGCTGGAGAGCAAGAGCCTGATGGCGGAAGAGGCCTATAACCCGAACGGGCTGGCTCAGCGCACCGTGCGCGCCCTCAAGGCTCGCTTCCCGGAGCTCGGGGTGATCACCGACGTGGCACTCGATCCGTTCACCACCCACGGTCAGGACGGCATCATCGATGACGAAGGCTATGTGCTGAACGACATCACCACCGAGATCCTGATCAAGCAGGCGCTCTCCCATGCCGAGGCCGGGGTCGATATCGTCGCGCCGTCCGACATGATGGATGGTCGCATCGGCGCCATCCGCGCTGCGCTGGAAGAGAACGGCTTCATCAACACCCAGATCATGGCCTACTCCGCCAAGTACGCCTCCTGCTACTACGGCCCGTTCCGCGATGCGGTCGGCTCTGCTGGCAACCTCGGCAAGAGCAACAAGGCTACCTATCAGATGGATCCGGCCAACAGCAACGAAGCCCTGCACGAAGTGGCGCTGGATATTCAGGAAGGGGCCGACAGCGTGATGGTCAAGCCGGGCATGCCCTATCTGGACGTGATCCGTCAGGTGAAGGATCAGTTCGGGGTGCCGACTTTCGCCTATCAGGTGAGTGGCGAGTACGCCATGCACATGGCGGCGATCCAGAACGGCTGGCTCAAAGAGAAGGAGTGCATCATGGAGTCCCTGCTCTGCTTCAAGCGGGCTGGGGCCGACGGCATCCTCACCTACTTCGCCAAGCGTGTGGCGCAGTGGCTGAAGGAAGATGCCCGCTAAGCGGGATGAAGGGAATAAACGAGAGGGGGAGCCGATGGCTCCCCCCTCTTTGTTATGGCTGGCTGATTACAACTGGATCCAGGCATCGCTCCAGGCTGTGCCGGTACCCGGCGCATAGTGGCTGCTCGAGCCGCCACACCAGCCGCTGTAGGGCCAGGGTTTGCACTCGTAGTTGCCACCGGCATTGCTGACCCGATCACCGGCCTGATAGCCGGTGTTGGGGGCATAGGCCGGGTAGTCACCTTCGCCACCCCCGCTGCTCTCTTCGGTCAGCGCAACCGGGAAGCGCTGCACCACCGGCTGCTGGCCGTTAGCCAGACCGGTGATCACAACGTCGTAGCTGCCATCGGTGACATTGCTGCCCTGCAGTACCAGGGTGCTGGTGCCATTCACCTGGCTGCTGGTGGTACCGTGGCTGTGGCCGCTCTGCTCTAGAGTCGCGGTGATTTGGACCGGGTTGGCGGTCGTCACGTTGAAACGGATGCTGACCTGACCGTTGACTATGGTGTACTCGCTCGCCATGGCGCTGACGGTGAAGTCGCTGCTGCCTTCGGCGGGTGGCGTTGTGCCGCCGCAGTCGCTGTCGCCCTGTACGCGCCAGACGCCCCAGTCACCCGTGGTGCCCGGCTCTTCGTTCTGGGTCCACCAGCCTGCCAGCCAGTTCTTGCCGTTGTGGCTGACGATGTCGCCGCCCACGTAGACCTTCTTGGCATCCCAGCTGTTTTCACAGACGGCGCCCTGCTCCCTGACGGTCACGTTGCGCTGCTGGATTACCTGCTGACCGGCGCTGTCGCTCACCTGATAGGTGAGGGTGTAGCGGCCGACCTTGCTGCTGTCGACGTTGCCGCTGACCTTGATTTGGGCGGTCAGGTCGCCATCTTCTTCATCATGGGCGCTGACGCCAGCCATCGGATCGAAAGCGGTACCCAGTTCCAGCGTGGTGTCGGTGACACCGCTGAACACCGGCTTCATGCTGTAGACCTCGATGGTGCGTACCTGCTCGGTGACGTTGTTGTCGCGATCGCTCACCTTGTAGGTGAGGGGGTAGAGGCCGATGCGCTGGCTGTCTACCGAACCTTCCACCTGGATCTGGCCAGTCAGGTCGCCATCTTCCTTGTCGTTGGCGCTGACACCTGCCAGCGGATCAAAGGCGGTACCCTGCTTGATGCGGGTATCGCTCAGGCCGCTGAACACCGGCTTGCCGTTGTCGACCGGGGGCGTGATCTCCTGATCGTGGATGAAGGGGCCGTAGCTCTTGATGAAGGATTCGTTGTAGGACTGACCGGCGGCGTTGCGGCCCATGTCCCAGTTGATGGACCAGGTCATCACGCCACGCAGCGGTTGCCCCTCGCTCTTCAGGCGGTTGAAGGCGTTGTAGAGCTTCTGCGGATCCTGCACATAGCCGGTGGCGGCGGCGTCAATGTTGGTCGGAATGCCGAACACCAGCTTGTCATGGGGGATCTTGTAGAAGCCGCGGGTACCGTTGCTCAGCGAATCCGCCATGTAGTAGATGAACTCTTCTTTCAGGGCATCGTTGTTCTGGGCAATCCAGCCGATGCCATCGATGTAGATACCGTCGCCACCCTGGTTGTAGAACTGGGGGTTGATCCAGTCGTAGTACCCTTCCAGATTGCGGATATAGGGGATGTAGGCGCCAGTCTGGGTCAGATAGGGGAACTCTGGCGCCATGGTGATGAGGAAGTTTTTCCCCTGGGCGCGGTAGTGATCCTTGACCAGACGCAGAGCCGCCGGGATCACGGTCTGGTTGTCAGCGGCGGTGATGGCGGCCTGTTCCAGGTCGATATCCAGCCCGTCGAAGCCATAGGTCTCCACCAGACGGATGATCTCGTCGGCAAAGGCCTGCTCCTGACCCTTGCGCAGCTCGATGTGCGCATCGGCACCGCCCAGCGCCAGCAGCACGGAACGGCCCTGACGGTTCAGCTCGGCAATCTGCTCGATAAACTGGCTTTCGCTCATGCCGATGGCCGGGTCGAGTTTGAAGGTGGGGATGGGATCGCTGCCATAGACCTTCATGAAGGAGACATCGACCACGTTGTATTGCGGGTTGACCTGATCGAGCTTGACGCAGGGGGCGATACCGCCCTTGTAGCCCGAGCCGTCACACCAGTTGTGCCAGTAGCCGACCACTACGCCGGACTGGGGGTTGACCATCGCCTGACCGGCACTGGCGGCATATGCCATGGGGGCGCCCATGCCGAGCAGGCAGCCAAGCAGGGATAATTTGAGTTTGTTCATCGTCTCTCCGTACGGTGCAAATGGGGTGTCGGTTGTGACCGGACGTCCCCGGGGGCAGCCCCGCTGTCATAGGTGTGTTCCCTTAGACCGGTGGCTTTGCGTCGCGCCCTTTCGGGTCACTTTGCCTTTTTCACCCGATTTCTGTGCAGCACAGAGAATCAAGTGACCTGCATGGCAGGTTGCCTATGATAGATGCTTGAAAATAAATTAATCAATAGCTGGTTTTGATTCTAATTGACTGAAAAATATTGATAATTTGTTACGGCTACCACATTTTTTCCGTTTCCATGATTGAGCATGACTGTACTTGGCTGGCAGCTGTGGCGCCGGTAAATGGCGACTTGTTGCCCCTTGAAAGTAGCGGTAAGAGCCAAAAAAGGCCCACAGATTCATTCTGTTACTGGCTGTTGATAGCAAAACTGCAGCAACGGCAGAGATCCGGGTTGCAATGGCTGGAAAAGTACAGGGTTGCAGCGGATTCCCGCTTGATTATTGCGTGGCTTGGCCACATGTTAGAAAGCCATACAGAGCTGCTAAAGCGGTCTGTTCAAGACCAAACAAGAGGTAACCGGGATGAATAACCCTTTGCTGACAATGGATTCGCTGCCCCCTTTCAGCCAGATCAAGCCGGAGCAGGTTCAGCCTGCCGTGATTCAGGCGATTGCTGACTGCAAGCAGAAGATCAGCGATGTGCTGGCCCAGCGTGATCCCCATACCTGGGATAGCCTGATTGCCCCGCTGGAAGAGGTAAATGACCGCCTGTCACGGATCTGGTCACCGGTCAGCCACCTCAACTCCGTACTCAACAGCGAAGCGCTGCGCGAGGCCCATGACGCCTGCCTGCCGCTGCTCTCCGAATTCCAGACCTATGTCGGTCAGCACGAAGGGCTCTATCAGGCCTATCTGGCCCTCTCCCAGAGCGATGATTTCCCGCTGCTGAGTGGTGCACAGCGCAAGGAGATCCAGAATACCCTGCGTGACTTCCGCCTCTCCGGCATCGGTCTGCCTGCCGAGGCGCAGCAGCGTTACGGCGAGATTCAGGCCCGCCTCTCCGAGCTGGCATCCCGTTTCAGCAACAACGTGCTGGATGCGACCCAGGGCTGGCACAAGCTGGTGGCCGATGAAGCCGAACTGGCCGGTCTGCCCGAGAGCGTGCGTGCCGCTGCCCGTCAGATGGCTGAACTTAAAGGCAAAGAGGGGTGGCTGTTCACGCTGGATATCCCTTCCTACCTGCCGGTGATGATGTACGCGGACAACCGCGAACTGCGCGCCGAGATGTATGAGGCCTTCACCACCCGCGCCTCCGATCAGGGCCCCAATGCGGGCAAGTGGGACAACTCCGCCATCATGAGCGAGCTGCTCACCCTGCGCCGCGAACTGGCCCAACTGCTGGGCTTTGCCAACTATGCCGAGCTCTCCCTGGCCACCAAGATGGCGGACAAGACCGAACAGGTGGTGAGCTTCCTCACCGATCTGGCGGCCAAATCCCTGCCGCAAGGCAAGGCCGAGCTGGAGGAGATCCGCGCCTTCGCCGCCGAGCAGCATGGTCAGAGCGAGCTGGCCGCCTGGGATCTCGCCTACTACGCCGAGAAGCTCAAACAGCACAAGTTCTCCATCTCCGATGAGCAGCTGCGCCCCTATTTCCCTGCCAACAAGGTGGTGAAAGGGTTGTTCGAAGTGGTCAAGCGGGTGTTCGGCATGAAGGTGCGCGAGCGCCTCGGCATCGACACCTGGCACCCTGACGTGCGCTTCTACGACATCTTCGATGCCGACGACGAGCTGCGCGGTAGCTTCTATCTCGACCTCTATGCCCGCGAGCACAAGCAGGGCGGGGCCTGGATGGATGTTTGTTTGGGTCGTCGCTACCGTCAGGATGGCTCGCTGCAAAAGCCGGTGGCCTACCTGACCTGCAACTTCAACGGTCCGGTGGATGGCAAACCTGCGCTGTTCACCCACAACGAAGTAGTTACCCTGTTCCACGAGTTCGGCCACGGCATTCACCACATGCTGACCCGGGTCGATGTGGCCGGCGTGGCCGGCATCAACGGCGTGGCCTGGGATGCGGTAGAGCTGCCGAGCCAGTTCCTCGAGAACTGGTGCTGGGAGTCCGAAGCACTGGCCTTTATCTCCGGCCACTACGAGACCGGCGAACCGCTGTCAGCCGATCTGCTGGAGAAGATGCTGACCGCCCGCAACTTCCAGGCTGCGATGCAGATGTTGCGCCAGCTGGAGTTCGCCCTGTTTGACTTCCGTCTGCACCAGGAGTTTGACCCGGCCAGAGCGGATCAGCTCCCGGCGCTGCTGGACGAGGTGCGCAGCCAGGTGGCGGTGATGACACCACCGGTCTTTAACCGCTTCCAGCACAGCTTCTCCCACATCTTCGCGGGCGGCTATGCGGCGGGCTACTACAGCTACAAGTGGGCCGAGGTGCTCTCTGCCGATGCCTTTTCCCGCTTCGAGGAGGAGGGCATCTTCAACCCGGCCACCGGACAATCTTTCCTGAAGAATATTCTGGAGAAGGGGGGCTCGAAGGAGCCGATGGAGCTGTTCCGAGCCTTCCGTGGTCGTGAGCCCAAGGTGGATGCTCTGCTCAGACACAGTGGGATTGCCGCATGAGGCTGATGGCCACGACTGCACAGAGCCTCAAGCAGATATATTTTTGAGCCATAGTGGGATCAAGACGTGATTTCTGCGATAAAAAGGGACCTTTTGGTCCCTTTTTTCAAGGCTTTTTAATATCTTGCTGATTGCATATTTGCACAGCCTACGGCTCTTCAGTAGAGTCGTGTTCTAACCTTCAAGGAGAGAAAGCCACTTGCCATGAGGCGAGCACTCGATTCCGTCTGTCAAATCATCTCCAGTCTGGCTCACTCGAGCGGTCAGGGATATTTCGATACCTTTGTGAGTGAAATCGCCGCTGCTGTGATGGCTGATGTCGTCCTGATCGCCAGCAGGGAATCAAATGCTACCCACCTGACGGTTCAGACCGTCTATCCCTCCTCCCTTGACACCGATGCCCTGACGCTGCCACTGACTGACTCTCCCGATGCCATTACCTGGCAGGAGGGGGAAGCCTGGTTCAGCGATCGTCTGCTTCAGCTCTTTGCCAACGTTCCCCTTGCACAGGAGTGGCAACCTCAGGCCTATGCCGGGATTGTCCTCAGGAATGCAGATGGCGAGACCATAGGTATCTGCGCCCTGCTTTATCGTCAGCCGCAGGCCAATATGAGCAAGGTGATGGGGTTGCTCCGGTTGCTTGCTCCGTTGGCGGGTCGCGAGCTGGCGCTGATGCTGCAACGACAGCTGCCCTCCCCTCTGCCTGAACCGTCCCATGCATTGCAGAGCATGCTGTTCCAGGCTCCGGTGGGGATCGGCAAGCTGGACCTGGCTGGCCGTATCCTCTGGGCCAACCCGGCCATCGAGCAGATGCTTGGTTATCCCCTCGACGAGTTGCTGCAGCGATCCATCTCCGACATCAACCATCCCGAGGATTGGCAGGGCAGCCTCGTTTGCTACGAAGAGATCCGCCGTGGCGAGCGCAGCAGTTTCACCCGGGAGAAGCGCTACTTCTGCAAGGGGGGGCAGATCTTGTGGGGGCGGGTAACCGTCACCCTGATCCGTGACAAGCAGCAGCAGCCGGACTACCTGATGGTGCTGCTGGAGAATATCGATCCTCTCAAGCGCCATGCGGAGCAGCTCAAGCTCTCCCACCGGGTCTATGACAATCTCTCCGAGGCGATCCTGGTCTGTGATGCCGATAGCCGCATCATCTCGGTCAATCCGGCCTTCGAGCAGATCACCGGCTACAGCAGTGACGAGGTGCGAGGCCAGCGCCCCAGCCTGCTCAAGTCGGGGCTGCACGATCAGACCTTCTATGCCGACATGTACCATGCGCTGGAGCGGGTGGGGGTATGGCGTGGTGAGGTGTGGAACAAGCGCAAGAATGGCAAGCTCTATCCACAGCAGTTGATGATTAGCACCCTGCGGGAAGGGGGCAGGATCAGCCAGTACATCGCCATCTTCAGCGACCTCTCCCAAACCAAACTGGCCGAGCAGAAGATCGCCGCACAGGCCAACTATGACAACCTCACCAGCCTGCCCAACCGCTGGCTGTTCAGTCGCTGTCTCAGCCGCTTCTGCGAGCGGGGCGAGCGCTTTGCGCTCATGGTGCTCGACCTCAACAACTTCAAGGCGGTCAACAACAGCATGGATCACCATGCCGGTGACGCCCTGTTGCGGGAGGTGTCGGACCGGCTGGTGAGCCGGGTGCGCACCGAGGACCTGGTGGCCCGCATCGGTGGTGACGAGTTCGCCTTTCTGGTGCCAGGCATCGTCACCCGTCGTCAGGCCGAGGTGTTTGCCAAGCAGGTTATCGGTAGCTTTACCCGTCCCTTTATGCTGGCCAACCAGCATCTCTATGTTACGGCAACCGTGGGGATGACCCTCTGCCCCGTCGATGGTAGCGAGAGTGACGAGCTGCTGCGAAACGCCGAACAAGCATTGTTTGCCGCCAAGCGGCAGGGGCGGTTGATCGGTACCTACTGCTCCTCAATGCGGGAAGAGGTGCGTCAGCGCCACCAGATGCAACAGGATCTGGCGGAGGCGATCAAGCTGGAGCAGTTAACCATGGCCTACCAGCCGATCTGGGACAACCGCAGCGGTCGGGTCGCCAAGCTTGAGGCGCTGGTGCGCTGGTATCACCCCCAGTGGGGACAGGTGTCGCCAGCCGAGTTTATCCCGCTGGCGGAAGAGGCGGGGTTGATTCAGGGGCTGGGTGCGCTGGTGTTGTGGCAATCATGCCGGGATCTGGCTCGGTTGCAGCAGTCCGGCTTCCCTGATCTGCAGATGTCGATTAACCGCTCCACCATGGAGTTCCAGACTATCGACCCCGAGGCGAGCGAGTGGCTCAAGGTGATCCAGCACTTCGGGCTCGATCCTGCCGACATCGTCATCGAAATCACAGAATCTCTGCTGATGGAGAGCAGTGATCAGCACCGGGTGCGGATCGATGCCCTGCGCGAGGCGGGTTGCAAGCTGGCTATCGATGATTTCGGTACCGGCTACTCTGCCCTCAACTATCTGCGTTCTTTCCCTGTGGATCTGGTCAAGATCGACCGCTCTTTTGTGCGCCATATCCCCTTCAACGAGCAGGATCGGATGCTGCTGGACGGCATCATCAACATAGTGCACAACCTCGGTATGCAGGTGGTGATTGAGGGGGTAGAGACCCGCGAGCAGCTCAATTTCCTCTGCCAGAAGGGATGTGCCTTCACCCAGGGTTATCTGCTCAGCCGCCCGCTGGCCTATGACGATCTCACCGAATATCTGCAGCTCAATGACAAGGGGATGTTTCTGCAGATCAGTTAGGTGTGCTTACTCCTTCGATGTCATCTGTTCCTGCTTTGCTTGCAGTGTCCGGTAATCCTCGCCGAGATAGCGCAGGTAGATGCGATCCAGGACTCCCTCGTCCAGCATCTGTTGCAATGCCTTGTTGTAGGCAGGCAACAGGTCTGCTTTCTGCTTGCCAAAACAGAGGTAGAGCGGTGTCGAGTCGATAAAGGGGGTGAGGGGGCGGATCTTTACGTCCTGCTCCCTGGAGAGGATGGGGGCCGAGAAGTAGTCGAGGATGATGAGGTCAACCCGGCTCTTCTCAAGCAACAGCAGCAACTGCTTGTCTGAATGGGCCTTGATGGGGTCCCATCCGGTGAAGTTCCTGATCTTGTCGGTATAGTCATAGCCCCTGACCATCCCTACTTTCAGTCCCTTGGCCATCTCCCACGAGAAGGTCTGTAACGGACTGTCGGTACGCACATAGGCGGCCAGCGGGTAGAAGGCTGTGGCAAGGTCAGAGTGATAGCAACCGGGGAGAGGGGCATTGTCGAGAATGCCATCCGCCAGCTGGGTGCTGACATACTGTTCGCAGCGGCCCCAGGGCAGTTCGAGCAGGGTCAGGGTCATACCGAGGCGTCTGGTTGCTTCCTGATGGATCTCCACTGATATCCCTTCCATCAGTTTGCCTTGTTCGGCGTAGGAGAAGGGAGGCCAGTCTACACCGCATACCTTGAGACTGGTGCTGCTCTGGGCGGCAAGCAACAGGGCTATCAGCAGCTGCATGGGATTCTCCGGGATATGAGGGGGTTGTGGTACACTCGCTTCACTGAACTTAGAACGCATCCAGAGACCATGCAAATCCTCCTCGAAGACCCCGCCAAGGCCGCGCAGGCAGACGCGCTGGCCAGCCAGCTTGGCCAAATCGACCTTCCCCTGTTTGCTCTGGTGTTTACTCCGGAGCGGCTGGAGTTGCGCAAGCTGGATGAACCCAAGCTGGGTGCCGTCTATGTGGATTTCGTGGCGGGGACGGTGGCGCATCGCCGCAAATTTGGTGGAGGTCGTGGCCAGTCCATCGCCAAGGCAGTGGGGCTCAAGGCCGGTGCCAAACCGACCGTGGTGGATGCCACTGCCGGTCTGGGGCGCGATGCCTTCGTGCTCGCGTCCCTCGGTTGCAAGGTGACCCTGATCGAGCGCAGCCCTGTGGTGGCAGCTCTGTTGCAGGACGGGTTGGCGCGGGCGGCACAGGATCCCGAGATTGGCCCCTGGGTCAGCGAGCGGATGCACCTGCTGCAAGGCCCGGCGGTGGACAACTTGCTGGCGCTGCCGGAGCGGCCCGAGGTGATCTACCTCGACCCCATGTTCCCCCACAAGCAGAAGTCGGCGCTGGTGAAAAAGGAGATGCGGGTGTTCCAGTCGCTGGTGGGGCCGGATCTTGATGCGGATGCCCTGCTGCCTGCCGCGCTCAAGATGGCGAACAAGCGGGTGGTGGTGAAACGACCCGACTACGCCGGCTGGCTCAATGAACAGAAGCCGAGCATGGCCATCGAAACCAAGAGCAACCGCTTCGATGTCTATGTGATGGCGGCGCTGGCGGCGAGTTAACGGTCGGTGCGAGTCGCAGATGCAAAAAAGGAGGGCCAACGTCATGTTGGCCCTCCTTTTTCGTATTGGATTCAGTTGGTTGGCGCGAAGCGGATCAGCTTATCTTCCCCTTGCCAGTTCAGGCGCAGGGTCGCCAGTTCTGCCAGACTGAGCCGCTCGCCACTGTGCAGCAGCAGATACTCGACCCCTTCGCTGGCTTCGATGGTGCGGATCTTGTCATCCCATTGGCGATCATCGCGGCTGGTGAGGGTCACCGGCAGTTGCCAGCTGGCAGCAATTTCGAGCCAGTCGTAGAGATCGCAGCTGATGGGTTGATAATCCGGCATGATCGGCTCCAAAACAGGCTAGTTGCTGAGTCAGGCTTCCTGTACGCGGGTCGGCCAGCCCATCTTCTGCTGGCGTTCCACTTCAAAGCGCAGCTCGCTGGCGCGCAGGTAGTGTTCATCCATCCAGCCCTTGGGCAGGGTCAGGGTCAATGACTCCTCTTCTGCCTGCAGGGTGAAGCTGGGCACTGTGCCCTGGGTGCGGCGCATGCAGAGGATCAGCGCGATGCGCAGGATACGGGCCAGCCGGATCGCCTGACGACCGGTGACGGCACCCTGTTTCTCCAGCGGTTCCAGCTTGAATTCGTCCCGCTGGTTGAACAGCAGGGCCGACAACAGCTTCTTTTGCGCAGGGGTAAAGCCCGGCATGTCGATGTTGTCGATGATGTAGGCGGCGTGTTGCGGCGCCTTCTTGTACTCGATACAGAGGCCGATCTCGTGCAGCAGGGCGGCATAACGCAAAATCGGGCGACCGTAGCGTTTGGAGAGTCGCCAGGCCGGTTGCAGCTGGTTGAACGCCTCGACGGCGGTATCGCGCACCCGTTCGGCGTGCTCTTTATCCAGCTGATAGCGGCTGATCAGGCTGTCGGCGGTACGATCCCGGGCATCACAGTCGTGATTGTTGCCAAGCAGACCGTAGATCAAGCCTTCACGCAGGGCGCCACCCGCGAGGGTCATGCTCTCGATATCGAGGGTTTCGAAGATGGCGATCAGGATGGCGAGGCCGGAGGGGAACACGGTCAGCCGCTCGGCCGCCAGCCCTTCCAGTTGCAGCCGGTCGAGCTTGCCGCAGGCGATGGCCTGACCCATCAGCTCCTGCAGTTTCGGCAGGGTGACCCGCTCGCTCTTCCCTTGCGCCAGCATGATCTCTTGCAGCGCCTGTACCGTGCCGGAGGCGCCGACGCAGGTGCGCCAGCCGAGGGCGCGATAATCTTCCGCCACCTTCTCCAGCACCGCCTTGGCGGCAGCAATCGCCTGCTCGAAACGGGCTTCGGAGAGCTCACCATCACCAAAGTGATTGTTGAGCCAGGTGACGCAGCCCATGTGCAGGCTGTTGAGCAGTTTTGCTTCGCTATGTTCGCCGATCACCAGTTCGGTGCTGGCACCGCCGATGTCGATCACCAGCCGGTTGCCTTCCCCGGCGGAGGTCCAGGAGACCCCTTCATAGATGGTCTTGGCCTCTTCCTCGCCCGAGATGATCTCGATGCTGTGGTTGAGTACCCGTTCCGCTTCGCTGAGGAACTCGTCGACGTTGGTGGCAAGCCGCAAGGTTGCGGTGCCCACCACCCGGATGTTGTCGGCCGGAATGTCCTGCAACTGTTCGGAGAAGAGACGCAAACAGTCCCAGCCTCGCTCCATGGCGGCACGGCTGAGACGAAATTCCGGATCGAGCCCGGCTGCGAGGCGAACCTTGCGCTTGACCTTGGCGACGGTGCGCAGGGCACCGGCGACCTCGCGCACCACCAGCATATGAAAGCTGTTGGAGCCGAGGTCGATAGCGGCATAGAGAGGCGAGTTGTGCAACGGGCCTGTCCTTAGCTCTTGCGCGGCGGACGACGACGGTTGTTGCTGTTGCCACCGCCCTGACGATCCCGCATGTTGCGGTTCACCGGCTGACGGTTGCGGAACACCCGTTTCGGCGGGGTCACGTCATCCAGCAGCGCTTCACGGTCGTACTTGCTGACCGGAATGGCGTGGTGGATGTACTCCTCGATGGCCGGCAGGTTGAAGGCATAGTCTTCACAGGCCAGGCTGATGGAGTGACCGCTCTTGCCGGCACGACCGGTACGACCGATACGGTGTACATAGTCTTCGGCGTCGTCGGGCAGGTCATAGTTGAAGACGTGGGTCACGTCAGGGATGTGCAGACCACGGGCGGCCACGTCGGTGGCGACCAGAATATCGAGCGCACCCTTGGTGAAATCCTCGAGGATCTTCATCCGCTTTTTCTGCGGCACGTCACCGGTCAGCAGACCGACGCGGTGGCCGTCGTTTTCCAGCCAGGCATGGACGTCTTCACAGACATGCTTGGTGTTGGCGAAGACGATCGCTTTTTCCGGCCACTCCTCTTCCATCAGGGAGAGCAGCAGCAACATCTTGTCTTCGTTGGAGGGGTAGAACAGCTCTTCCTTGATCCGCACGCCGGTCATCTGCTCAGGCTCTACCTGCACATGTTCCGGATGGTTCATGTGTTCGTAGGCCAGCTCTTGCACGCGCAGGGAGAGGGTGGCTGAGAACAGCATGCTCAGACGCTCGGTCGCGGGCGGCATGCGGCGGAACAGGAAGCGGATGTCCTTGATGAAGCCCAGATCGAACATGCGATCCGCTTCGTCCAGAACCACGACCTGAATGTTGCTCAGATCGATCACCTTGGACTTGAAGTAGTCGATGATGCGGCCGGTGGTGCCGATCAGGATGTCGACACCTTGCTCCAGCACGGCCAGCTGCTTATCGTAACCTTCGCCACCGTAGGCGAGGCCGAGTTTCAGGCCGGTAGAGGCGGCGATGCTGTCGGCATCGTTATAGATCTGTACTGCCAGTTCCCGGGTGGGTGCCATGATGATGGCTCTGGGTTGATTAACCAGACGGGGCTTGGTCAGCGGGTGAGTCAGCAAATAGTTGAATGTCGCAGCCAGGAAGGCAATGGTCTTGCCGGTTCCTGTCTGGGCCTGACCGGCGAGGTCATGACCTTCTACCAGCAGTGGCAGAGACAGTGCCTGGATGGGCGTGCAATAGTGAAATCCCTTTGATTCCAGACCAGCCAGAACTTCGGGTTCGAGGCCCATTTGGGCGAATTTGTCGGTCGTTAAGTGTGTTTTGCTCATGGCGGTAGGTTATCAGGTTAGGCTTGCAATAATAAACAGGATCATTTCAAATAGGGCAACTATTGCCTTTGTTGATATGTCAATAAAGCCTTAATTACTGACTGGAGTTGGAGATGAGTGACAAGATTGTTCAGCTGAGCGATGCCAGCTTCGAGGCAGATGTAATCAAAGCCGATGGCGCCGTTCTGGTCGACTTCTGGGCCGAGTGGTGTGGTCCGTGCAAGATGATTGCCCCGATCTTGGAAGAAGTTGCCCAAGAGTACGAAGGTCGCGTGACCGTAGCCAAACTGAACATCGACCATAACTCTGATACTCCGCCCAAGTACGGCATTCGTGGTATCCCGACCCTCTTGCTGTTCAAGAATGGCGAAGTGGCAGCGACCAAGGTCGGTGCACTGTCCAAGACTCAGCTGAAAGAGTTCCTGGACGGCAACCTGTAATAATTAAAGAGGAGCGCATTGCAATAATGCGCTCCTTGTGTTTTATCACCTAGACGCTCATCCCGATTGGTGCTAGTTTATCGCTCGTTTGCTAACCTTTTTGCCTGACTCTTTGCTAACCACAGCCTGGCAATCAAATCCGATCAGCATCAATCCAGCAGACTGTCTCCTCATTTCAATCCTTGCTTACAGACTTTCACCACTATGAATCTGACTGAATTAAAGAACACTCCTGTGTCCGAGCTGGTCAAGCTTGGCGAATCCATGGGGTTGGAAAATCTGGCTCGGGCGCACAAGAAAGATATTATTTTTGCAATCCTCAAGGCGCACGCCAAGGGTGGTGAAGATATCTTTGGCGACGGTGTGCTGGAAATCCTGACCGATGGTTTCGGCTTCCTGCGCAGTGCAGACGGCTCCTATCTGGCAGGCCCTGACGATATCTACGTCTCCCCGAGCCAGATCCGCCGCTTCAACCTGCGTACCGGCGATACCATCTCCGGCAAGATCCGGCCACCGAAAGAGGGCGAACGCTACTTCGCACTGCTCAAGGTCAATGAGGTCAACTACGACCGCCCGGAAAACTCCCGCAACAAGATCCTGTTTGAAAACCTTACCCCCCTGCATGCCAACGAACGTCTGCGTATGGAACGGGGTAATGGCTCTACCGAAGATATCACCGCCCGTGTACTGGACCTGGCTTCCCCCATCGGTAAAGGCCAGCGTGGCCTGATCGTGGCGCCGCCCAAGGCCGGTAAGACCATGCTGCTGCAGAACATCGCCCAGAGCATCGCCTACAACCACCCGGACTGTGAACTGATCGTTCTGCTGATCGACGAGCGTCCGGAAGAAGTGACCGAGATGCAGCGCATGGTGAAGGGTGAAGTGATCGCTTCCACCTTTGACGAGCCTGCTTCCCGTCACGTTCAGGTTGCCGAAATGGTGATCGAGAAGGCCAAGCGTCTGGTCGAGCACAAGAAAGATGTGGTGATCCTGCTGGACTCCATCACCCGTCTGGCCCGTGCCTACAACACAGTTATCCCGTCATCCGGCAAGGTACTGACCGGTGGTGTGGATGCCAACGCCCTGCACCGTCCCAAGCGCTTCTTCGGCGCCGCGCGTAATGTTGAGGAGGGTGGCAGCCTGACCATCATCGCCACCGCGCTGATCGATACCGGTTCCAAGATGGATGAGGTTATCTACGAAGAGTTCAAGGGTACCGGCAACATGGAACTGCACCTCTCGCGCAAGATTGCCGAGAAGCGTGTCTACCCGGCTATCGACATCACCCGCTCAGGCACCCGTAAAGAAGAGCTGCTCACCTCAGGTGACGAGCTGCAGAAGATGTGGATCCTGCGCAAGATTGTCCACCCGATGGGCGAGATCGACGGTATCGAATTCCTCATCGACAAGCTGGCGATGACCAAGACCAACGACGAGTTCTTTGACGCCATGCGGCGCCAGCAGAAGTAAGTCCGGTCAGAAAATGACGAAACCGCGGCCCTGGTCGCGGTTTTTGTTTATCTGTTTTCCGGTCGCCCTAGTAGTATGAGATCCCGATGTCACATGGATGGAGACGTCATGAAGCCTGTTTTCTGGTTATTGCTGGGGTTGCTGAGTGCAATGCCAGCCTGCGCGCAAAGTGCTCCGATCGCGGTGGCAGCCGAGACGTTGCAGACTCACCAGCGCTATCTGGCGGGCCGTCTGCAGGAGGGGCAATTTGCAGCCATCGACTCTCTGCTGGCGACCCTGAGTCGCGAGCGGCGGGAGTTCCTGCTGTTGCAGCTGCTGCGGGATATTCCCGCTACCTCCCCTGCATCCCCTGCGTTGCAACAGTGGGTCGAGGCTCAGGCCGACAAGGCACCCGAGTGGCTCATGGAGCAGCAGGTCGACGGTTTTCTGGTGCAGCAACCTGTCTATGATTTTGCCGCGCAGGCCCGTCAGTTGCTGGGGGAGTGGCAGCTGCAATCACTGATGCAGCGCTATCGGCAGCAGCTTGCCCAGGGCAGCTTCCAGCTAAAGTCCATCTACTACAGCAGTAACCCCGATCTCGCCATGCAGCAGCAAGCCCTGTTGCTGGCCCTCGACACCTTGCCGCAACCGATCTGGATGCGGGAGGCGCAAGCGCTGGCCAGCCAGAATATCTATCTGCCCGACAATCACCTGTTGTTCCATCTGTTGCAGCGCACCGGCGAACCGGCGCTCTATAGCATGCTGTGGCGGCGGCCGGCAGATCAGGATGCGCTGCGCGCACTCTCCACCATTAACCGCTTTCATCACGGCAGTGCCGCAAGTGATCTGCTGATTGCCGCCAGTGGCAACGAGGGGTTGAAGGGAGCCGCCCTGCGGCAGCTGAGCGCACTCTCCCCCTTGCCGCCGCAAGCCCAGAAATACCTGCTGGCGGAACTCTCCAACCGTCAATACGGGGCGCTGGTGGCCGGTCTGTTGATGGAGGTGGACGAGCCCCAGCTGCTCTCTGCACTGGCCAGACGCCTCGGCCATCGTGACGTGCCACCCATTGCACCGAGTCTGCTACCCGATTCGGGTACACCCGATGGGCAGCCAGGGTTATAATGCGTGACCTCCTGAACCCGGTTGGGAACTTGCATGAAATACAAGGATTTGCGTGATTTCATCGCGCAGCTGGAACAAAACGGACAACTCAAGCGCATCACCCGCGAGATAGATCCCTATCTGGAGATGACCGAGATCAGCGATCGCACCCTGCGTGCGGGTGGCCCGGCTCTGCTGTTCGAAAATCCCAAAGGCTACACCATGCCGGTGCTGACCAATTTGTTCGGCACCCCGGATCGGGTTGCCATGGGCATGGGGCAGCCCGATGTGGGCGCTCTGCGTCAGGTCGGGGTCTGGCTCTCCTATCTCAAGGAGCCCGAGCCGCCCAAGGGATTCAAGGAGCTGATGGAGAAGCTGCCGATCTTCAAGCAGGTGCTCAACATGCCGACCAAGCGCCTCTCTTCCGCCCCCTGCCAGCAGGTGGTGCAGGAGGGAGATGCGGTCGATCTCGACCAGATCCCGATCCAGCACTGCTGGCCCGGCGATGTGGCGCCGCTGGTCACCTGGGGCCTCACCATCACCCGCGGCCCCTACAAGAAGCGCCAGAACCTCGGCATCTATCGCCAGCAGAAGATCGCCAAAAACAAGCTGATCATGCGCTGGCTGGATCATCGTGGCGGTGCCATCGATTTTCGCGAGTGGCAGGAGGCCCACCCGGGCGAGCGATTCCCGGTGGTGGTGGCACTCGGTGCCGATCCGGCGACCATTCTCGGCGCGGTGACGCCGGTGCCGGATACTCTCTCCGAATATGCCTTTGCCGGTCTGCTGCGCGGCAGCCGTACCGAGGTGATCAAGGCCATCAGCTGCGATCTGGAGGTGCCCGCCAGCGCCGAGATCGTGCTGGAAGGCTATCTGGAGCCGGGTGAGATGGCGCCGGAAGGGCCCTATGGCGACCACACCGGTTACTACAACGAGGTGGACGAGTTCCCGGTCTTTACCATCACCCACATCACCAAGCGGCGCGATGCCATCTATCACAGCACCTACACCGGCCGTCCGCCCGATGAACCGGCGGTACTGGGTCTGGCGCTGAACGAGGTGTTCGTGCCGCTGCTGCAGAAGCAGTTCCCCGAGATTGTGGACTTCTATCTGCCGCCGGAGGGGTGCTCCTACCGGATGGCGGTGGTGACCATCAAGAAGCGTTACCCGGGCCACGCCAAGAGGGTGATGCTGGGAGTCTGGTCCTTCCTGCGCCAGTTTATGTACACCAAGTTCGTGGTGGTGTGTGACGATGACGTCAACGCCCGCGACTGGAAGGATGTGATCTGGGCCATCACCACCCGGATGGACCCGGCACGGGACACCACCTTGATCGAGCATACGCCGATCGACTATCTGGACTTCGCCTCGCCGGTCTCCGGCCTCGGCTCCAAAATGGGGCTGGATGCCACCAACAAGTGGCCGGGCGAGACCAATCGGGAGTGGGGTCAGCCCATAGTTCAGGATGAGGCGGTGAAGCAGAAGGTCGATGCCATCTGGGATGAGCTCAATATCCTCGGATGAGGCAAACATGACAGCTTTGCTGCAAAAAGTGATGCGATCCGCATTGATTTGAGTATTCTCGACTGACGGGGCCAGGGCTGCTGGTCGTCACTCCATAGTGAAACAATGAGCGAAGCGGGCCGAGCGAGCCCGCCACAAGGACAAGAATGCAACGTATCAAATGCCGCGTAGAGGAACTGCGCGAATATGTCGACACCATCTGGCATGTGGCTCTGACGCCGCAGCAAGCGATCAGCTTCAAGCCGGGCCAGTATCTGCTGGTGGTGATGAGCGATTCGGACAAGCGCCCCTTCTCCATCGCCAACTCGCCGACCCGCCCGGGCGTGCTGGAGCTGCAAATTGGTGCCACTCCCGAGAACGCCTATGCCGGTCAGGTGCTGGCCCGCATGCGCGAGCAGGGGGAGATCGAGGTCGAATTGCCGGCTGGCAAGGCGTTCCTGCGCGATGAGTCTCCCCGTCCGCTGATCCTGATGGCGGGCGGCACCGGCTTCTCTTACGCCCGCTCCATTCTGGAATATCTGATCGACACAGGCAGCAAGCGCCCGGTGTTCTTCTACTGGGGGGTGCGTCAGGCTCACTGGCTCTACGAACTGGAGCAGATGCAGCAGTGGGAGCGTGACTATGCGCCGCTCACCTTTATCCCGGTGGTGCAGGAGCCGGATGCTGACTGGACCGGCAAGAGCGGACTGGTGCACAAGGCGATCATGGATGACTTCGTCAGCCTCCACGACTACGACATCTATGTCGCCGGTCGCTTCGAGATGGCGGGGGCCGCGCGTGAGGAGTTCAAGATCCTCGGCGCCGAGCCGGAGCGCATCTTCGGTGACGCCTACGAATTTATCTGACGGGATCCCCGCTTGGATGACGCAGCCCCCGGTTTTGCCGGGGGCTTTTGTTTTTGTGGCTGCCGCAGTACCTGATCGTACCGAATGGTTGGATTATCGCGGCGTTATCCCATTATTTTTCAATATATTGGCTATGAATGGCTACTAATCTGGCGTGGCTGGTGGCATCTTTGTTTGGATTGACAAGAGTATCCATAGAGCAAGCACAAGGAGGCGCAGTGTTAAGCAAAGAGGCAAGGGGGCAACCCGGGTATGATCGGGAGGCACCCTGCGCGACTGAGCTGGCCGCCATGCCGGAACCCTCCTCCGGTGGTGATGCGTTTGCCCGTTTGCAGGCAGAGATCGCCGCTTTGCAGCATGAAAACGGCCTGTTGCAGGAGAAGCTCAATGCCGCCCTCGATGGCACCGGCATCTGTCTCTGGCAGGGCACCATTCCCACCGGCGAACTGCGGGTCTTCAATCTGCAGAACTTTCAGGCTGGCGATATGGCTCCTCATTTCGATCAGTGGAGCGCCAAGCTCCATCCCGACGATCGCGCCCATGCCATGGGCAGCTACTTTGCCCACCTTGAGAGGAAAACGCCCTTCTACGAAGCTGAATACCGCACCATCAGCCCGGCCGGGGAGATCACCTGGCTGTGGGATCGTGGTCGCGTAGTGGAGTGGGATGATGAGGGCAGGCCATTGCGGATCATGGGCTCCCATATCGATATCACCCAGCGCAAGGCTTATGAGCAGCGGCTGGCAGAGCGTGCCAACTGCGATGCGCTCACCGGCCTGCTCAACCGGCAGGGATTTGGCAAGGCGTTCGCTCTGCAGCCGCCGCAAGGAGCGGGGGCGCTGCTCTTTATCGATCTGGATGATTTCAAGGGGATCAATGACCAGTTGGGGCATGCCTGCGGTGATCAGGTTCTGCAGCAGATGGCGGAGTGGTTGCGTCTCATCATGCCGGGCTCGGCCCTGTGCGGCCGTTATGGCGGTGACGAGTTTGTGGTTTATCTGCATCGTGATGTATCAAACCATGCACTGGCTCATCTGGCCGATGCCCTGATCAGCCGGATGTATGGTTATGTACCCAAACCCGGTTGCCCGCAACGGGTCGGGCTCAGTATCGGTATCGCCCTGTGGGAGGAGGGGCCATTGACCTTCCGGCAGGCGCTGGAGGTGGCTGACAGGGCCATGTACGAGGCCAAGGCTCGCGGCAAGCGGGCCTGGTATCTGCTTCAGGTGTGATGTTTTTTACAGGTTCAATTTAAAGCAAAAACCCCAGCCGAGCCGGGGTTTTCGTTATTCGCCTTTGGCGCCGAGCTGCTGCTCGAGCTGAGCCAGCTTACTTTCGAGGGCGGCCAGTTTTTCACGGGTACGCAGCAGTACCTTGGTCTGCACGTCGAACTCTTCGCGGCTGACCAGATCCAGCTTGCCCAGCTGGGCCTGCAGTACCTGACGCATCTTCTTTTCGGCCTCTTCACCCATGCTGCGAATGCCGGGTGGCAGGGAGTTGTGCACCTGCTTGGCGATCTCTTCCAGTTTCTTCGGGTCGATCATGATGTCCTCCTTAAGCGTTGGTGGACATTCTACCGACAATTCCCTCACTTTGCCGAGATCGCGACGGCTTTTTAGTCGTGATGGTGCCTGCTGGCTGGTCGGGTCTGGTTAATCCTCCACTGTTGCTACCCTTGCGCCCCTTTGTTGCCGTAAAACCTTGATTCTCTCCACAAACCTGAGCAGAAGATGACCAACATGAGTCTCGTTGGTTGTTGGTTTTATGTTAACTTTGAGCGGTCGAAGTGGTGAATGCTTCGTTGGCTTGTGATGGACAACAACCTATAAAGAGAACAAAAAATGAAGAAGAAGCTAATTTATGCAGCTGTGGTCAGCGCCCTGCTGGCCGGATGTGGTGGAGATAACAACAAGGGAGACACCACCAGCTCCCTGGACTATGCCCTGAGTGGTGGCAGTGGTCTTCGCCCGAGTGTGCTGGCCCCCCGTGCCAGCGACGGTACCCTGAAGTTTTCCACCGAGACTGCCGATCTGTCGAACCCGGTATCTGCCCTCTCCACCCTGGATGGCTGGTCAACCACCCAACCTGTCCAGCTGGTGCCGGCGACCGTGACCGGCGTCTCTGTGCCGGCACCGGCCGCCGGCGAGTATGCCTCGGCCATTGCACCCCTCTATCTGCTGGAGCTGGTGCTGGATCCGGTGACTCAGCGTCCTGTCGGAGTGAAGAACAACAAGCCTCTGACCTATGGCACCGATTTTGTGGTAAGCGATGGTGGTGGCAAACTCAATCTGGTGCCGCTCAAGCCGCTTAATCCCTCTTCCTACTACATGATCGTGGCGACCGACGCCCTCAAGGACAGCCGTGGTGTGCCACTCAAGGCCGGTGGTGATTACAGCAACTTCAAATCGACGGCTGGTGCAACCGTGCAGGAGCAGACCATCAGCAGCCTGATTGCGCTGCAGGAAGGGCTGTTCAAGGCAGCTACCGGGATCACCAGCGATCGGGTGATCTTCTCCGACTGGTTTGCCACCCAGTCCGGTGCCGATGTGCTGCTGGCAGTGAAGGGCGCTGCGGCCACCGTGTTGCAGAGCCCGACCCTGGATGCTGCATCGCTGTGGAAGCAGGACGCCAAAGGCAACACCAGTCTGCCGGGAACATATACGATTGATGCGCTCAATGGCGGGGTGCCCTTCCTGACACAGCTGGCGAACGAGCCATTCTTGCCTCAAGATGATCGGGATGCGATTGCTGCAGCTGTGGCTGCTAATGTCACATTGAACGGCGTCGCGGCGGCGACCAAGGTGTATACCGGTACCGTCAAGCTCCCTTATTTCCTCTCTACTCCAGCGATAGCCGGTTCCTGGGACAAGGCCAAGACCCAATCCTGGCACGGCGCCATTCCCAGCCTCTATGCCATCGCCAACGCGCTGAAAGCGGGTGATAGCGAGGTGATCGGTGGGCTGGTAGGCGCCGGAGTGAATCCGGAGCTGCTGGGTGAGCTGATTGCCGATCCGAGCCGTCAGGCCGATCTGCTGAGGGAGGCGAGCAAGCTGATCGGGGTGACTCTCACCTCAGGTGGCAAGCCGCTGGATGCCGAGCGCAATATTGGCCGTTTCAACCCGCTGCCGACCCTGACCGAAGTACAATCTGTACCGCTGCGGATCTTTGCCCCCACCACTGACCTTAGCACTGTCACTGATGTGATCATCTATCAGCACGGGGTCACTTCTATCAAGGAGAACGCCTATGCGCTGGCGCTGAGCCAGATAGGTGCCGGGTTAGACCCATCAGTGAACAAGGTGGTTGCTGTCGTGGTGATCGATCACCCGCTGCACGGCGAGCGTGGCTATGCCCTGAGCGGCAGCATGGATACTGTCACCACCTCCGAGAATCCGACTCCCTACCTGAATCTGGGTTATCTGACGGTGGCGCGGGATAACCTGAAGCAGAGCGTGGCCGATCTGCTGGGTCTGCGCCTGGCTGTCGGTCTGGCTAATGCCAAGGGGCTGGGCGGTCAGTTGGGCGGTGCCGGTCTGAAAGTTCACTTCCTTGGGCACTCGCTCGGCGCCATTACCGGGGCCAATCTGCTGGCGGTGGCCAACCAGAAAATGGGTAACGCCGCTGATAGCATGTTCGAGTTTTCAACCGGTGGTCTGTCGATGCCGGGTGGCGGCATCGCCCCGTTGCTGCTCAACTCGCCGAGCTTCGGGCCGACCATCAAGATGAGCGTGCTTACCTCGGGCAGTCCCGAGTTGAAGGCCGGGTTTGAGGCTTATGCTCCCGGTTGCCAGACGGCGGTGCCGATCTGTTTCGTGAACGAGTTCCTGCCCAGTCTGGATGCGGCCACGCAGGCGGGTGCAGCGAGCACCTTGCAGAGCTATACCTTTGCCGCCCAGTCAGTACTGGACTCTGCCGACCCGATCAATCTGGGCAGTGGCGTCGCCAAGAGCTTCCCGCTGTTCGCCACCGAAATTGTTGGCGATGGTGCGCTCAGCTTGCCGGATCAGGTGATCCCCAACAGCATCGCCTCTGCGCCGCTGGGTGGCACCGAGCCGCTGTTCCGGGTGCTGGGTTTGCAAGAGCTGAAGGGTTCCGGCGTGCTCCCGGCGGGTCACCATGCTGCGCGCTTCCTGAAAGGGGGCCATAGCTCGCTGCTGGCCCCTGATGCGAACTTCGATCAGGTTGGTGCGGTCACTTCAGAGATCCAGACCCAGTTTGCCAGCTTCTTTATGAGTGGCGGTGCGGCGGTCAAGGTAACCGATGACACCCTGATCAAGCAGTAACTGCCTATCGCGTAAAAAAACGCCGCCCTTCGGGGCGGCGTTCTCGTTTCTGCAACTGCTGAAAAATCAGGTCGGCTGGTGGTTGCGATCCAGCCAGCCTTGCAGCAGGCCGACCAGCAGACCGGTCAGGTGGGCGATGTTGGCGGTGCTGGTGCCGAGCATGTCGAAGAAGCCGAGCACCATCCAGAACAGCATAAAGCCCATCAGCGCCGGTGGCAGAGTGAGGCCGCAGGCCGGTTGCAGCTTGCTGCGCAGCCAGCAGTAGCCGAGCAGGGCATAGACCACGCCGGAGAGGCCGCCAAACAGTGGGCCGCTGGCAAAGAACTCGGCGATATTGGGCAGGGCAGCGCCCACCAGCAGCAGGATCAGCAGCTTGCCGCTGCCGAGGCGCTGCTCGATCTGGCCCCCCAGATACCACCACCAGAGCAAGTTGAACACCAGATGGAGCACCGAGAAGTGGATCAGAGCGGGGGTGAAATAGCGCCACGCCTGCCAGTCGGTGAACTGGGCCAGCGTCGGGTGGAATGCCAGTTCATCGTAGATGGGCAGGCCGACGGCCTCGATCCCGTAGATGGCGAGACAGGCGATGATCACCACCAGCGTCAGCGGCCCTGCCTGATGGAGGAAGTCGGTGATGGGATCCGTCATCCCCTTGCTGTAGTCGATGCGGGCATCGGCGCTGCCGGATTGCCAGGAGGCCTCCATGTAGCGCGGGTGGGCCGGCTCGGCCAGAAAGCGCTTCACCTCCAGCTGGGCCTGAGCAAGGCGCTGCTCGTCCGCCAACCAGATGGTGACCCCCAGCTCGGACTGGGTCAGCTCGCAGGAGATGCCCAGGGTCGCCAGATAGTCCACCAGCGCCTGCGCCATGCGGGCGTTGTCGAGCACCAGCAGCTGGATCATGCCTCGCCTGCCTCGATGGGAAACTCCCGGCGCCACGCCTCGAAGCCGCCATCCAGACTGTAGACCTCGTCATAACCCTGTTGCAGCAGGTATTGGGCCGCCCCCTGACTGCTGTTGCCGTGATAGCACATCACGATGACCGGGGTATCGAAATCCACTTCGTTCATAAAGCGCACCAGGGTGCCGTTGGTGAGGTGGAAAGCGCCGACCGCGTGGGCCGCTTCAAAGGATTGTGGGTCGCGAATATCCACCAGACGGGCTTCACCCGCGCTCAGTTTCTGGTAGGCATCATGGGCATTGATATGGGCAAACTGGTCCATCGGGATGTCCTGCGAATAGGTTGATTACGGGCCAGTGTACCGCAAGCTTGGGCGCAAACTAACCCCACAAAAGATAAGGGAGCCAGCGGCTCCCTTGTTGATATGGCATGCGGGTGAGTGGGTTAACCGCCCAGATAAGCCTGCCGTACCGCCGGGTTGGCGAGCAGGGCGGCCCCTGTGTCTTGCAGCACCACGTGGCCGTTCTCCAGCACATAGCCGCGGTCGGCCAGCTTGAGCGCCTGGTTGGCGTTCTGTTCCACCAGAAAGATGGTCATCCCCTTCTGGCGCAACTGCTCTATGGTGTCAAAGATCTGCTGAATGACGATGGGGGCCAGCCCCAGCGAGGGTTCATCCAGCAGCAGCAGGCGCGGTTTGCTCATCAGGGCGCGGCCGATGGCCAGCATCTGCTGCTCGCCGCCGGACATGGTGCCCGCCCGTTGTTGCAAGCGTTCGTGCAGGCGCGGGAACAGGGTGAACACCTGATCCAGCAGGCCATGCTGCTCTGCCTTGTCGACGAAGAAGGCGCCCATCAGCAGGTTCTCCTCCACCGTCAGGCGGGCGAAGATGCGGCGTCCCTCCGGCACTACGGCGATATCTTTGCGCATGATGCGGGCGGTGGTGAGGGAGCTGATCTGTTCCCCCTCAAACCAGATGGAGCCGCTGCTGGGCTTGGGTTCGCCGCAGAGGGTCATCAGCAGGGTGGTCTTGCCTGCGCCGTTGGCGCCGATCAGGGTGACGATTTCACCCTCTTTCACCTCGACGCTGACATCGTGCAGTGCCTGAATTTTGCCGTAGTGGGTCGATACGTTGCGAAGTTCTAACATCTTTTTGTCCTTACGACTCGCCCAGATAGGCCTTGATCACTGCCGGGTTGTTGCGGATCTCATCCGGCTTGCCGTGGGCCAGCGGGGTGCCCTGGCTGACCACGAAGATGCGGTTGGAGATGCCCATTACCAGCTTCATATCGTGTTCGATCAGCAGTACCGAGACCCCGAATTCGTCCCGCAGGCTCATGATCAGCTCGTCCAGTTCGTCGGTCTCCTTCGGGTTGAGACCGGCGGCCGGTTCATCCAGCATCAGCAGCTCGGGACGGGTCGCCATGCAGCGGGCGATCTCGAGGCGGCGCTGCTGACCGTAGGCCAGGTTGCCGGCGGCGCGGTTGGCGAGATCCTTGAGCCCCACTTTATCCAGCCAGAAGGCGGCCCGCTCCAGCCCCTCCTGCTCGGCACGGCGGAAGGCCGGGGTCTTGAACAGGCCGGCGATAAAGCTGGTGTTGAGGTGCTGGTGCTGGGCAACAAGCAGGTTCTCCACCGCTGTCATCTCCTTGAACAGCCGCACATGCTGGAAGGTACGCACAATCCCCTTGCGGGCGATGAGGTGGCCGGGCAGCCCCTGGATCTCCTCACCCTTGTAGCGGATGGTGCCGCCGCTCGGGCAGTAGAAACCGGTCAGGCAGTTGAAGATGGTGGTCTTGCCCGCACCGTTGGGGCCGATGATGGAGATCACCTCGCCCTTGTCGATATCCAGCTTGACCCCGTTGACGGCCAGCAGGCCACCGAAGCGCATCGACAAATCAGAGACTTCCATTAACTTCTGATGAGTACTCATTTCTTCAACTCCAGATGAGGACGGGTCATCGGCAGCAATCCTTGTGGCCGCCAGATCATCATGAACACCATCAAGAGGCCGAACATCAGCATGCGGTACTCGTTGAATTCGCGGGCCAGCTCCGGCAGCACCGTCATCACGATGGCTGCCAGCACCACCCCGATCTGCGAGCCCATGCCGCCCAGCACCACAATCGCCAGCACAATGGCCGATTCGATAAAGACGAAGGATTCCGGGCTGATAAAGCCCTGCCGCGAGGCAAAGAAGCTGCCGGCAAAGCCCGCGAAGGTGGCGCCTATGGTGAAGGCGGTCAGCTTGATGATGGTGGGGTTGAGCCCCAGCGATTTGCAGGCGATCTCATCTTCCCGCAGCGCTTCCCAGGCGCGGCCAAGGGGCATGCGCAGCAGGCGGTTGATGACGAACAGGGTCACCACCACCAGCACCAGCGCCATCAGGTAGAGGAAGATCACCTTGTGGTTGGCGTTGTAGGTAATGCCGAAGAAGTTGTGGAAGGTATCAAAGCCCCCATCCTTGACGGTGCGGTTGAATTCCAGCCCCCCCAGCGTTGGCTTGGGGATGCCGGAGATCCCGTTCGGACCGCCGGTCAGGGTGGTCATGTTGTTGAGCAGGATGCGGATGATCTCGCCAAAACCCAGAGTGACGATGGCCAGATAGTCCCCCCGCAGCCGCAGCACCGGGAAGCCGAGCAGGAAGCCGAAGGTGGCGGCCATCAGCCCGGCGATGGGCAGGCACTCCCAGAAGCTCAGTCCGAAGTAGGTGTTGAGCAGGGCATAGCTGTAGGCACCGACCGCGTAGAAGCCGACATAGCCGAGATCGAGCAGACCGGCGAGGCCGACCACCACGTTCAGCCCCAGCCCCAGCATGATGTAAATCAGGGTGAGGGTGGCGAGATCGATGGCGCCACGAGAGGCCATAAAGGGCCAGCTCACCGCGAACAGCAGCACCAGCACTGCGGTGAGGTTATAGAGCTTGGGCGCCTCTTCCGGGCTCGGCAGCACCAGCTTGGTGAAGCCGACCGAGAAGCCGCTGATGGAGGCCTGAAACAGCTTGGCAATCTGGCCGCGCAGCATCTGGAACCAGAAAACAATGGTGGCGCCCCCCAGCAGCCAGGCCAGCGACACATCGAGGCGGCTCACCACCTGCAGGCTGGCGCCATCGGTCTCCAGCTTGAAGCCGAGCAGCCAGAAAGAGAGCACCAGCAGCACCAGGCTGGCGATACAGGCGTGGATAAATTGATGTTTCATCACACTTTCTCCACTTCCGGGCGACCCAGGATGCCGGTCGGCATAAAGAGCAGCACAAAAATGAGCAAGGCGAACGCCATCACATCCTTGTACTCGGTGCTGAGATAACCGGCGGTGAGCGCTTCAACCACGCCGAGCAGCAGGCCGCCCAGTACGGCGCCCGGAATGCTGCCGATACCGCCCAGTACGGCAGCAGTGAAGGCCTTCAGACCGGCCATAAAGCCGAGGTAGGGGTTGATGACGCCGTAATACATGCCGAGCAGCACCCCCGCCACGGCGGCCAGTGCAGCTCCCAGCACGAAGGTGATGGAGATGACCACGTGGGTGTCGATGCCCAGCAGGTTGGCCATCTTGATATCTTCCGAGCAGGCGCGGCAGGCGCGGCCCATGCGGGAGCGGCCGATGAACTGGGTCAGCGCCAGCATGGTGATGAAAGTCACCACGAAGATGATCAGTTGCATATAGGAGAGGCTGGCCTGAAAACCATCCTCACCCCCTAGGGTCCAGCCACCGGAGATCAGGCTGGGCATGGCGATATCCCGCGAGCCCTGTGCCATCCGCATCATGTTCTGCAAGAAGATCGACATACCGATGGCGGAGATAAGGGGGATCAGCCGGTTGCCACCGCGCAGTGGCCGGTAGGCGACCCGCTCGATGCTCCAGCCATAGGTGCCGGTGATGATGATACTGACCAGGAAGGCGCCCCCCAGCAGTAGAAAGGTGCTGTCGATGCCCATCATCATGAGCCCCGCCATCACCATAAAAGCGACATAGGAGCCGATCATGTAAACCTCGCCGTGGGCGAAGTTGATCATGCCGATGATGCCATAGACCATGGTGTAGCCAATGGCGATCAACGCATAGGTGCTGCCTATGGTTAATCCGTTCAGCAGTTGCTGAACGAGATAAAGGAGGTGTTCGGACATACTGCGTTCCCTGTACTTGCCCGCAAAGAGAGGGGGGGTGAGCGTACTCACCCCCGATCGGCAGATTATTTGACTTGGCTGGAAGTACCGTCAGCGTGCCACTGGAACACACCAAATTCGAAGCCTTTCAGGTCACCGTTCGGTGCCCAGGTCAGGGGGCCCATCACGGTATCGATCGGTGCGGCCTTGATGGCGGCGGCAACGGCGGCCGGGTCATCTTCACCCGCCTTGGCGATACCGGCAGCCAGGCTCTGCACCGCGGCATAGGTGGTCCAGACGAACGGGCCGGAGGAGTCCTGACCCTTGGCCTTGAACGCTGCGACCAGCGGGGCGTTGGCAGGTACCAGATCGTATTTGTTCGGCAGGGTCACCAGCAGGCCTTCGGAAGCCGGGCCGCCGATGGCGGAGATATCCTTGTTACCCACCCCTTCCGGGCCCATGAACTTGGCTTTCAGCCCCTTCTCGCCAGCCTGACGCAGGATCAGGCCCAGCTCAGGGTGATAGCCGCCGTAGTAGACGAAATCGACGTTCTCTTTCTGCAGCTTGGCGATCAGGGCGGAGAAGTCCTTGTCACCGGCGGTGATCCCTTCATAGGCCACCACCTTCACGCCAGCCTTGTCGAGTGCGGCTTTGACGCTGGAGGCGATACCTTCACCGTACTGCTTCTTGTCGTGGATAACGGCCACGCGCTGGGGTTTGACCTGCTCGATGATGTACTTGGCGGCAGTCGGGCCCTGATCGCTATCCAGACCTATGGTGCGCAGGGTCAGCTGGTAACCGCGTTCGGTGATCTTGGGGTTGGTGGAGGCGGGGGTAACCATCAGGATCCCCTCGTCTTCATAGATGTCGGAGGCGGGCAGGGTGTTGTCGGAGCAGAGGTGACCGACCACGAACTTGACGCCATCATTTACCACCTTGTTGGCGATGGCTACCGCCTGCTTGGGATCACAGGCATCGTCATAGATGACGGCTTCGATCTGCTTGCCATTGATGCCGCCAGCCTTGTTGATTTGCTCGACCGCCATCTTGCCGCCGGTGAACTGCATGTCCCCGTACTGGGCAACCGGGCCGGTGAGCGGGCCTGCGATACCTATCTTGATGGTGTCTGCCGCGTGTGCGATGGAGATCGATCCAAACAGAGCCAAAGAAACCGCTGCGCTTACTGTAATTTTGCTCAACTTATGCATTGATTCGTCCCTTAATCAGTGGATTGTTTCATTTACGAGTGCCATTCCGGATCGACATCCCGTGCATCCGGCTATAGGTATGGTTCTATCATTCCTCACGGGGCAATAACAAGCTGTTAAAGATACTAACCAGAGGGGGTTGGGTGGGCTTATTTTGAAATAAATGACCTGTTATTTGTGTTTAATTGGAATTTAGTATCGATTCTTCGCCTTAACATCTTGGTAACCAGAGGTGATTATGATGAAGCACAGAGGATTAGTCTGGTGATATTTTACTCTGATAGTGCTCCCATTTTGACCATTAATCGTTTGCGCAAACAGAAATGAGCGCCTAAATTAGCCGGCATTGACAATTCCGTGGCAGAGCCCGTTAAAACCAAGCCTTTATTCGGGAAATCTGCTAATGTTCCGCCTTTGACAGTCAGGAGACAGAGATGGCCACTATCAAGGATGTCGCCTCGCGCGCAGGCGTATCCATCTCCACCGTCTCACATGTGCTCAACCACACTCGGCGGGTCAGCGAAGACGCGACCCAGAAAGTGATTGAGGCGGTGGCAGAACTCAACTACGCGCCCAACTCGGTAGCGCGCAGTCTTAAGATAAATTCGACCAAGACCATTGGCATGCTGGTGACCACCAGCGTAAACCCCTTCTTCGCGGAAGTGGTGCAAGGGGTTGAAGCGTACTGCTTCGAACAGGGCTACAGCCTGATCCTCTGCAACACCGAAAACCAGCCGCCTCGCCAACAGCATTACCTGAGAATGCTGATGGAAAAACGGGTGGATGGTCTGCTGGTATTGGGGACCGATATCGACACTCCGTTGCGCGACATGCTGCGCATCCACAAGAACGTGCCGCAGGTGGTACTGGATTGGGGGACGGAGTGCGATTTCGCCAACGTGATCAACGACAACGCCCGCATCGGCGCCCGCATGGCCGTTCGCCATCTGCTGGAGCTGGGGCACCGCGACATCGTCTGCATCACTGGCCAGCTCTCCAAGCCGACCACTCAGCAGCGACTGGACGGGGTACGTGATGCGCTGGGCGAGCACGGTCTGACCCTCAAAGATGAACAGGTCTTCGAAGGGGACTACGAGAGCCAGAGCGGCTTCGATGCCATGCAGCGCATCCTGGCCCTGCAGCCTCGTCCGACCGCGGTCTTTGCCTTCGACGATCCCATGGCGATCGGCGCGATTTGCGCTGCTTGGGAAGCGGGAGTCAAGGTGCCGGACGATATCTCCATCATCGGCTACGACGATGTGGAGATGGCGCGCTTCTCCAGCCCGCCGCTGACCACCATCCGTCACCCGAAGGCCGAACTGGGCCAGCTGGCGGTGAAGCATCTGGTCAGCCGGATCCGCAACAAGGAGCTGGAAGTGGAATCGATGACGGTACAGCCCGAGCTGATCGTCCGTCGCTCGGTCAAACCGTTGCGTTAATCCGCGCCCGTTGCCAACACGAAAAACCCCCTCTGTCACGAGGGGGTTTTTGTTTATGGGCGGTTTATTTCAGTTCCGGCCAGTAGGCTTTGTTGGCCTCTATCAAGTCATCGAGAATGGACTTGGCCACCGATGCACTGGGCACTGTCTTGGAGAGGGTGATGGCTTGCCACAGTTTCTGGTAAGAGTGCTCAACCCAGGCTTCGACCACCAGTTTCTCGACCGCGACCTGCTGGCCCATCATGCCCTGCTGGAACAGCGGGATGCTGCCCACCTGCAGCGGCTCAGGTCCGCTGCTGCCGACCAGGCAGGGGATCTCGACCATGGCTTCCGGGTCAAAGTTGGGGATGGCGCCGCGATTGGGAACGATCAGCAGCATCCGCTCCTGAGTGTTGAAGGCGATGGCGGTTGCCAGGTCAACGATATAGGAGGCGTGTTCATCGATCTCCAGCTCGCCCGCTGCTGAATTGCCTGCCTTGACGATGTCGCTACAGGCGGTGAAGACCTGCTTCTCGCGGTGCTCCATCACCTCGTTGGCGCGGGTGTGTTCCGGGTTGGAGTGGGCCACCACATAGTCCGGGTAGAGGTAGTACTTCAGATAGGTGTTGGGCAGGGTATCCGGGTCGAGCGCCCACACATCCTTTGCCTTGGCGAAGGTATCGTTCCAGCTTGCTTCGGCATGGCTGGCGCTATTGGGCACATAGCCGTGGCGGGCGACGTGCTCCTTGATCTTCGGCATCAGGTCGTTACCTTCCAGATCCTCGATGCGGGTCCACCAGCCAAAGTGGTTGAGGCCGTAATAGCGTACCCGCATCTCTTTGCGGGATTTGAGACCGGCAATCTGGGCCATGCGCCCCTCGATCCCGATCGGCATGTCGCAGATGTTGAGGATTTTGGCGTTGGGACGCAGGCGACGGGTCGCTTCGGCGACGATGGCGGCCGGGTTGGAGTAGTTGAGCATCCAGGCATTGGGTGAGTACTGCTCCATATAGTCGACCAGCTCCAGCACCCCGCCGATGGAGCGCATGCCGTAGGCGATACCGCCCGGGCCGCAGGTCTCCTGACCGACCACCCCATGACGCAGCGGGATCTTCTCGTCCAGCTCGCGCATCGGATATTTGCCAACCCGGATATGGGCCATGACAAAATCTACATCGCTAAATGCTGCTTTGGGGTCGGTGCCATAGCTGAAGGCGATCTCGGGAGCCTTCTCTTTCAGCAAGATTTTGCAGGCTTCGGCGATGATCTCCTGACGGGCACCATCGTTGTCGTAGAATTTGATCTCCTTGAGCGGGAAGCGATGTTGATTTTCCAGCAACATCAGAACGATACCAGGAGTAAAAGTGCTGCCACCACCGGCAATGACTACAGAGAATTTTTTCATGATCATGACTCCATTACTAAAGACGATTGTTGATGACTGTTGTTCATAATCGATTCCATATTTTCACGTACCTGAGGTACATGCAGACCGATAATTACCTGGATACTATCGCCATGGCGGACGACCCCATGGGCACCCAATTTAATAAACTCCTCATCTGCTGCTGCCAGCTTGCTGTTAACCAACGATATTCTTAAGCGGGTGGCGCAGTTATTCAGACTGTGTATATTTTTGATTCCACCAAGCGCTTCGATAATTTGTGTTGCACTATCACTGCCACGCTGGTTTTTGGCTGCCTGATAATCTGATTTTGAATAAAGCTTTATTTCACTGTCTTCCCGGCCCGGTGTTTTAAGATTGAGTCTGATAATCAGCGCGCGGAATATCAGGAACCAGATTCCGGTAAAGACCAACCCGATAGCGATCTGGGTGAACATCATTCCCGCATGGTTGTGGAACATGGGTATCCAGTTCTGCGGCAGGAACTGGTCGAGCAGACCTCCACCCATGTTGCCGACCACACCAAACAGGTACATCACAGTCGACATGGTGGCTGCCAGCAGGGCGTGGATGGCAAACAGCAGCGGCGAGATGAAGAGGAAGGTGAACTCCAGCGGCTCGGTGATACCGACCAGAATGGCGGTCAGGGTGGCCGGGATCAGCAGGCCTGCCACCTTGGCCTTGTTCTCTTTGGCTGCCGTGGCATAGATGGCCAGAGCAATCCCCATGGCACCGAAAATCTTCGAGTTGCCGTGCAGGGCAAAGCCACCCTGAGGGAACTGTTCAATCAGCGGGCGAGTGCTCTGGCTGAACTCCAGCATGTGCTGCGCCCAGTAGAGTTGAATGCCCCCCTCTACTGCCGCTGGGCCGAAGATGAAGGGGCCGTAGATAAAGTGATGCAGGCCGGTCGGGATCAAAATCCGCTCGAGGAAGGTGTATACCCACACCCCGACCGGACCCGAGACCAGCATGAAATTCTGCAGGGAGGCGATGCCCATCTGTACTTTTGGCCAGCCAAGCAGGGTCAGCCAGGCACAGGGGATCATCACGAAGAAGGCGACAATGGTGACAAAGGAGCTGCCCTGAAAGATGCCGAGAAAGACCGGCAGTTGGCGATCAAACAGGCGGTTGTGCAGTGCCGTCACGATGCCGGAGATGACGATGGCTCCTATGATGCTGGTATCCAGGGTTTTGATCCCCGCTACCATGGCGAGGCCACTTTCACCCCCTACATCCTGACTGAAGTCGACCCCGAAATAACTGCCCCAGGTCATGCCCATGGCGTTGATAAAATAGTTCCAGGTCATGAAACTGACCAATACAGCCAGACAGGCTCTGGCTTGTGCCTTATTTGCCAGACCGATTGGCAGGCCAATCGCAAATATAAGCGGCATATTCCTGAATACTGTCCAGCCACCTTCTTCAATAATATGGATGATCTGGAAGAATAATCCTTGTGGGTTTGCCAGTGATTCACCGACAAACATCGGGTTTTTCAGCATAATTGCAATGCCTACTACCATACCTGCAAAAGGAAAAAGCAGTACAGGAGTGAACATTGCTCCGCCAAAACGTTGAATTTGACTGAGCATATATTGTCCCTTGGTTGAAATAGCTAATCGAATCCTTGCCGGTGTTGCCTGATGCAAATTAGCAACGATAAAAAGAGACCTCATGAAATATCTTGGAATAATGTGATCTGACGCATGCAGTTATTTAGACAAAGATGTCTAACTTTTGCGATATTGTTGTACCTCTTGGTTTTGTGATGTTCTTGCAGCTTTAGTTTAAATTTAAGTTATTGTTTTTATGCAATTTATCCACTTGCTTAAGAATAAGATGGTTGGCGTTGTGACCACAGGAGATGTCTAGCAGTGATCTATAAATCGGTGGCTGATCGACTCAGGATCAGGGTAAACGGTGCCGAGTGTCGGGTGGGAGATGTGTTGCCGGGCGAAAAAGCGCTGGCAGAACAGTATGGCGTCTCCCGCATGACCATCCGCAGAGCGGTAGATATGTTGATCGAGTGGGGATTGGTCGAGCGGCGCCACGGCAGCGGCACCTATGTGACGAAAAAGGATGTTCAGCATGAGACCAAAGGTCTGAGCGGGTTTACCGAACTGATGCGCGAGCAGGGGCGCACATTGACCAGCCAGGTACTGGAGTTTCGTACCATGCCCGCGCCACCGGCCATCGCCAGTCAGCTGAGGGTTAAGGTGAATGAACCCGTCTATTACTCAAGCCGGATCCGCTCGGTGGATGGTCGGGCTCTGCTGCTGGAAGAGAGCTATATGCCGGTCAGACTGTTTCGCAATCTGTCGGTCGCCCATCTGGAAGGGTCCAAATTCGACTACATCGAACGGGAGTGCGGCATCGCGATTGCGGGCAACTATGAGTGCTTCAGTGCCGTGCTGGCGGATCGGGTTACTGCCGAGCAGCTCCATATCGAGCAGGGAGCCCCTATCCTGCGGCTCACCTCACTCTCATACAGCGAGAGCGGAGAGTTCCTCAACTACTCCATCATGTTCCGTAATGCCAACGACTATCACGTTGACTACCACCTCCACCGTGCCCGCGGCTAGTTCCTGGCTGGTGAGGCGGCGTGTCGTTGAAAGAGGGGAGAGCCTGCGAGGGAGGCATTGGCCATAACTCCTCCCTCGGCCCATGCAGATCAAAATAATCAACTCAAATGTTAGTTATCCTTGCTGCCGGATCCGGATGTAGGCAGTGGGGGATGCATGAGCGTGATTGAAGCGATAACCATGGTGGCCGGTATGGTTTATCTGGTGCTGTTGGCGTGGCAGGTACGCACCGGCTGGCCGGGGCGTCTTGCGCTCGGCCTGCTGGGGCTGGTCTGGTTGCTGGTGGCGGATAGCCTGCTCTGGCTCGCACTGGGGACGGTCACCGCCGTGCTTGCCCCCCGGCACCAGAGGCGGCCGCTGCCCGCCCTGGAAGCGCTCGACAGCCAGTGGCTGCGGGCGCGCACTCGCCATCTGCTGCTGCTCTGCTGGGGGCTGGTCACAGTGCAATACAGCCTGCATATCTGGCAGTTGGGACAGGGGATGAGCCCCTGGCTGGTGCGCCCGGACGTGGTGGATGCCTTCCTGCCCATCGCCGGTGGCCTCGGGCTGCGGGCCTGGTTCGCGCAGGGGTTGGTGGATCCCCACCATCCGGCGGCCACCGTCACCGTACTGGTACTCTCCCTGTCGGCCCTGCTGCTGGGGCGGGCGTTCTGTGCCTGGTTCTGTCCGCTCGGGCTGGTGGGGGAATGGCTACATGGCCTGCGCCACCGGTTGCTGCCGGGGGAGTGGAGCCCGCCGCGCTGGCTGGATCTTGCCCTGCGCACCCAGAAATTTCTGGTGCTCGGCTTTCTGCTCTTCATCATCCTGCTGGCGGTGCCGGCTGCTGCCCTGCCCGGCTACTTCACCAGCCCCTACCATCAGGCGGCGGATATGAAGATGGGGGCTTTCTTCTTCAACCTGACCCTGATCTCGGGTCTGTGCCTCGGCTGGGTGTTGCTGCTTACCGCGACCTTTCGTCAGGGATTCTGCCGCTACCTTTGCCCCTATGGCGCCTGGCTCGCCCTGCTGGGGCTACTGACGCCGCTGCGCATTCGCCGCGACCCGGCCCGCTGCCTGCGAAGCCAGGGTCACGGCTGTGACAAGTGCAGCCGGGCCTGTCCATCGCGCATTGCGGTGCACCAGCTTATCGCGGTACGCAGCCTGGAGTGCACCGGCTGCCTGAGCTGCGTGGCCGCCTGCCCCAAGCGGGTCGAGGCCCTGCACCTTGGCAGCAAGGTGCATCGGCTCGCACCAAGCCGTTTGCTGGGGCTGCTCTGCCTGTTGCTGCTGGTGCTGCCGTTGCTTGCGTATGGCCTGCTGGAGATCTGGGTCAGCCAGACGCCGCTGGCGATACGGGCTCACCTGTTGCAACTGTTGCCACAGCTGACCCATTAACCGGGGAGGGTGACTGTGTGACCATGGCGCAAGGTCACAGGGTATGCACATGGACACCCTCGGGTGTCCGTTTTCTTATTCGGGTGGGAGTGGGCTGAGGGGGAGGCAGTGCAGACCGACTGGCTTACAGGCTGGCGAAATCCACTTCCGGCAGGGTTTCGAAGCCGGGGCGGGCGAACAGGTAGCCCTGCATTAGGCTGATGCCCATCTCCCGCAGGCAGGCCATCTCTTCGCGGGTCTCGATCCCCTCCGCCAACGGGATGATCTGCAGCTCGGCAAACAGTGCCAGACAGTGGCGCACTATGGCTTGCCGGGTCGGGTCATGGTCGATGCCCCGCAGCAGGTGCATATCGAGCTTGACGATGTTGGGGTGAAAATCGGCCAGCAGGTTGAGGCCCGAGTAACCGGCGCCAAAGTCATCGATTGCCGTCTTGAAGCCGAGGGCCTGATAGTGATCGACGATGCCGCGAAGATGCTGGCTATCCTGCACCTGCTCCACCTCGGTCAGCTCGAACATGATCTGCTCGATGGGAAAGAGATGCTCGCGGGCCGCCTGCAGGGTGGTGCGGATGCAGCGCTCCGGGCGGTAGACCGCATTGGGCAGAAAGTTGATGCTCAGCATTCCCCGCATCTCGAGCCGGGCGGCCAGCGCGATGGCCTTGATCCGGCACAGCTGGTCGAAGCGGTAGCGATTGCCGTCGTTGACCCGGGCAATCACGCTCTGCGCGGGTTCGTTGTTGAGCCCCCGCACCAGCGCCTCGTAGCCGAAGATGGTGCGCTGGCTGCAATCGACGATGGGCTGAAAAGCCATGGTGAAGTCGAAGTCGAGATCGGCTTTCTCCTGACACAGCTGGCAGATGGCGGGGGATGGGGCGGCAGGTATATCCATGACTTTCCTCTTGGGCGTGGCGGCGCTGGGCACTGCCTCAAATGATAACAGCTGATCACCCCCCCTGTAGGTTCGATTAGCGCAGCGTAATCGGACGCACGAGAGGCTTTGATTACGGTTGTTGCCGTGAAACAAGATCGGCCAACTGGAGGGGGGAATTCGGCTGGCCGTTATGGCGGGAGAGTGGATTTACGCGAATGTCCGATTACGCCTGGCGGCTAATCGAACCTACTGAGGTGATAATTCTTCGCTAATTAAGCCTGTAGCTTTATTATTAGCATTGCTAAAATATGGAGCGAAGTCTATGGGAAAGCGAAATTTTATTATTGTGATGTTTTGTGTGTTAGTTTTGGTTAGTGCTCCGTTACTTCTCTACATCTATATATTTGCACCAATCTCACACTATTCATTATCTACATCTGATCAAGCGTGGTCGAATTTTGGTAGTTTTATTGGTGGCACAATAGGAACTACTTTTTCTTTTTTAACATTTCTTGGCGCCGCGTTTGCAGTTTACTATCAAAAGAAGCAATTAGATGTACAAAAGGCGACAATTAAATTAGATGAAGTTCATAGCTTACTTTCTAGAGTTTCTGAAAGACTAGATGTATTAATTTATACTAATCCGCAGTTATATCCTCATCAATACATTGAGTTGAATGAACTTGAGCCAGAAATGAAGGCTTATATAGAAGGGAGTTTTATTAGTGTGTTGGCAGCATTAGGTACTTTATCTTTGAGAAAGAAATATAGCAAAAATCTTAATGTGTCTGACTCAAATATACCAGATGGTTTTATATCTAGCCTTTTACAACAAAGTGCCTCATTAATAAATTTTGAGTTAAATACTTATGGTCGTTTGTTATCAATATATAAAACTAGTGATGGTGATCATGAGTTTGTTGAATTTTATGTAAATAAATACTCAGCATTAATTTGCTGGTTGAATGTAGTTGGATTACTCAATGCGCCATTAATTAATGAGCATGTTGACTTTAGTGTATTAGAGCATGTCCTTGTAGGTAATAATTTCAAAGATTATTCATCTGCTATTTAGACTTTATGGTTTTTTATAAGAACGGCGCCTTTACGGCGCCGTTCTTAATATCACTGATTCAACCAAAATCACTGCAGCAGGGAGATATCCGCGACTTGCAGGAACAGGTTACGCAGGTTGTTCAGCAGTGCCAGACGGTTGGCCTTGAGGGCTTCGTCGTCGGCCATCACCATCACTTCGTTGAAGAAGGTGTCGACCGGCTCGCGCAGGGCGGCCAGACGGGTGAGGGCTGCCTGATAGTCACCGGCAGCGAACAGCGGGGCCAGTTCGGCTTGCAGTTCGGCAACCTGGGTGGCCAGCGCCTTCTCGGCGGCATCGACCAGCAGTTCCGGTTTGACGGCAGTCGGCAACTCGCCTTCGACCTTGGCCAGAATGTTGCTCACGCGCTTGTTGGCGGCAGCCAGTGCCAGTGCGGCATCCAGCGTGCGGAAGTGGCTGACGGCCTTGACGCGACGATCGAAGTCGAGCGGACGGGTCGGGCGGCGTGCCAGTACGGCCAGCACCACGTCGGCACCGATGCCTTCGTCCTGATAGGCGGCGCGGAAGCGGCCCAGCATAAAGTCGACCACGTCGGTGACGACGGTTTTGTTGGTCAGCTTGTCGCCGTAGACGCGTACCGCTTCTTCAACCAGTTCAACCAGATCCAGATCCAGCTGCTTCTCGGTCATGATACGCAGGGCACCGATGGCGGCGCGACGCAGGGCGAACGGGTCCTTGTCACCCTTCGGCAGCATGCCGATGCCGAAGATACCGGCCAGAGTGTCGAACTTGTCGGCCAGCGCGACGGCGCAGGCAACCAGACCGGACGGCAGGGCATCGCCGGCAAAGCGCGGCATGTACTGCTCGTTGAGGGCCACGGCCACTGCTTCATCTTCGCCATCGTGACGGGCGTAGTGCATCCCCATGACACCCTGGGTGTCGGTGAACTCGCCGACCATGTTGGTCATCAGGTCACACTTGGAGAGCAGACCGGCACGGCGGGCCTGAGTCACGACGGCATTATCGCCACCACTGATGCGCTCGGCGATAAAGCCGGCAACGGTCTCGATGCGCTCGACCTTGGCCTTGACGGTACCCAGCTGTTGCTGGAACAGCACGGTTTCAAGGCGCGGCAGGCGGGAGGCCAGGGTCTGCTTGAGGTCGGTCTTGAAGAAGAACTCGGCGTCAGAGAGACGGGGGCGAACCACCTTCTCGTTGCCGCTGATGATCTGGCTCGGGTCTTTGGACTCGATGTTGGTGACGAAGATGAACTTCGGCAGCAGCTTGCCGTTCTTGTCGTAGACCGGGAAGTACTTCTGGTCACCCTTCATGGTGTGCACCAGCGCTTCAGCCGGCACGGCCAGGAACTTCTCTTCGAAGTTGGCGGTCAGCACCACAGGCCACTCGACCAGTGCGGTCACTTCTTCCAGCAGGGCGTCGTCCAGATCGGCTACGCCACCGAAGGCGGCAGCGGCCGCTTCGACGTCAGCCTTGATCTTGGCCTTGCGCGCCATGAAGTCGGCAATCACCATGCCGCGCTCCTGCAGGATCTGCGGGTACTGGCTGGCGTTGTCGATGGTGAACTCGCTCTCGCCCATAAAGCGGTGACCGCGAATGGTGCGGGCTGAGTCGATACCCAGAATGTGGGCGGGAACCAGCTCGCCATCCAGCAGCAGGGTCACGGTGAAGACCGGACGCACGAACTGGATGGTCTTGTCGCCCCAGCGCATCATTTTCGGGATCGGCAGCTTGGCCAGCGCAGAGGCGACCAGTTCGCCCAGCAATTCTTTGGCCGGACGGCCTTCAACCTTGGCGGTGTGAACCAGCCACTCGCCCTTGTCGGTGACCAGACGCTCGGCCTGCTCAACGGTGATGCCGTTGCCACGGGCCCAGCCTTCGGCAGCCTTGGTCGGCTTGCCTTCGGCATCGAACGCCTGCGCTACGGCCGGGCCGCGCTTCTCGACGCTCTTGCTCGGCTGTTCGCCAGCCAGCTCGCTTACCTTCAGCGCCAGACGACGCGGTGAAGCAAACCACTCGATGTCGCCGAAGGCCAGATCGGCCTTGGTCAGTTCGGCTTTGAAGTTGTCGGCAAAGGCTTCGGCCAGGGAGCGCAGGGCTTTGGGCGGCAGCTCAGCAGTACCGATCTCTACCAGAAATGTATGTTGTGCCATGTCCGTTCCTTAACCTTGCTTGTTCTCACTGCGCTGACACATAGGGAAGCCCAGCGCTTCGCGGGAGGCGTAGTATGCCTCTGCCACGGCCTTGGTCAGGGTGCGAATGCGCAGGATGTAGCGCTGACGCTCGGTGACCGAGATGGCCTTGCGGGCATCCAGCAGGTTGAAGGAGTGAGCGGCTTTGAGGATGCGCTCGTAGGCAGGCAGCGGCAGCGGTTTTTCCAGTGCCAGCAGATTCTGGGCTTCCTTCTCGTACTGCTCGAAGCAGTGGAACAGGAACTCCACATCGGCGTGTTCGAAGTTGTAGGTGGATTGCTCCACTTCGTTCTGGTGGAACACGTCGCCGTAGGTGGTCTTGCCCAGCGGGCCGTCAGACCAGACCAGATCGTAGACGCTGTCTACGCCCTGAATGTACATGGCCAGACGCTCGAGACCGTAGGTGATCTCGCCGGTGACCGGCTTGCACTCGAGGCCGCCAACCTGCTGGAAGTAGGTGAACTGGGTCACTTCCATGCCGTTCAGCCACACTTCCCAACCCAGACCCCAGGCACCCAGGGTCGGGTTTTCCCAGTTGTCTTCCACGAAGCGGATGTCATGGATTTCAGGATCCATGCCCAGCTCTTTCAGGGAGCCCAGATAGAGTTCCTGAATGTTGTCGGGGGAAGGCTTGATGATCACCTGGAACTGGTAGTAGTGCTGCAGGCGGTTCGGGTTTTCACCGTAGCGGCCGTCAGTCGGACGGCGGGACGGTTGCACGTAGGCGCAGGCGATGGGCTCCGGGCCCAGGGCACGCAGACAGGTCATGGGGTGGGAAGTACCGGCACCCACTTCCATATCCAGCGGCTGAATGATGGTACAGCCCTGGCGGGACCAATAGTCCTGCAGCTGCAGGATCAGGCCCTGAAAGGTTTTGACATCGAATTTTTGCATAATTTTTTTCGCGCGAAGTGAAAATCAGAGCAAGATTTGCTGAATGTGAACCGAGGGAGTATACCGTCTGGCATGGTCGGATAATAGGCGAAATTGCAGCGGATTCGCGGGATGGTGCTGCGCTCTGGCTGGTCGGGCGGGATGTCCGGTATATGATGTGAGCAGTGCCGCCTGCAGAGTGGGCAGGGTCGGGCAAACCGCTGAAATAACGAGGGAGAGGAAATGGAACTGCGCTGCGCCTGGGTGACCAAGGACCCGGAATACATTGAATACCATGACAAACAGTGGGGCAGGCCGGTCTATGACTCGCGTGAGCTGTTTGCCAAGCTCTGCCTCGACGGCCAGCAGGCGGGGCTGTCGTGGATCACCATCCTCAAGCGCACCGAGAGCTATTACCGCGCCTATGCCGACTTTGATCCGCAGCGTATCGTGCAGTTCGACGAGCAGGATGTGGAGCGGCTGATGCAGGACAGCGGCATCATCCGCAACCGGCTCAAGGTGCAGTCGATCATCAGAAATGCCCGCGCTTATCTAGCGTTGCAGGAGCAGGGGATCGACTTCGCCGACTACCTGTGGGGCTTTGTCGGCGGCGCCCCCATCGTCAACCAGCGGCAGGGCAACGGCGATATTCCGGCGACCTCGCCGGAGTCGGATGCCATGTCGAAAGCGCTCAAGAAGCTCGGCTTCAACTTCGTCGGCAGCACCATCTGTTACGCCTTTATGCAGGCGGTGGGAATGGTGAACGATCATCTGGTCAACTGTCCTTGCCACGCCGAGTGTCAGTTACCGCGCTGACAGTCCGCCGATTGCACAAAAAAACACCACTCTCGCCATCTGTTCAGGCTTGCGTCAGACAATGGCGTGCCAGCGCGTTACAATCCGGCCCCCGGCATGGTGCCGGATTGTTTTCACAGAGGTTTTTTCATGCGAGCCAAGATCCTGGTGCCTGCTCTGGCACTGACCGTTGCCCTGAGCGGCTGTACCACCAACCCCTACACAGGTGAATCCCAGACCTCCAAAGGTGCCTGGGGCGCGCTGGCTGGCGCCGCTGCTGGTGCGGCCGTAGGTGCGCTCTCCTCCAGCAAGGGTGACCGCAAGAAGGGCATCCTGACCGGCGTTGCTGCTGGCGCGGCCCTGGGTGGCGGTATCGGCTACTACATGGACGTGCAGGAAGCCAAGCTGCGCGAGAAGCTGCAAGGCACTGGCGTCAGCGTGACCCGCAATGGCAATGAGCTGATCCTCAACATGCCGAACAACGTCACCTTCGATAGCTCCAGCTCCCAGCTGAAAGCGGCCGGTGCCAACACCCTCTCCGGCGTGGCCATGGTGGTTGCCGAGTTCGACAAGACCCGCCTGAACGTGGTCGGTCACACCGACAGTACCGGTTCCCGCGACCTGAACATGAAGCTCTCCCGCGATCGTGCCGATGCCGTTGCCGCCCAGCTGATTGGTCAGGGCGTAGCAGGTAGCCGCATCTCCACCACCGGCGTGGGCCCGGATCAGCCGGTTGCTACCAACAGCACCGCCGCTGGCAAAGCCCAGAACCGCCGCGTGACCATTACCCTGACCCCGACCGCCTAAGTCGTTCAGGTTTCGGTAACGAAAAGGCCCCGCCAGTAATGGCGGGGCCTTTCTATTGGCGCAGTTGCGAGCAATGGCGCCTTGTTGTTTGCTCCCTTCTCACCTCGTGGGAGAAGGGGCGGGGATGAGGGGGATAAGCGCCTCTTAGACCGCCGCTGTCAGCTGCACTTCCACCTTGTAGCCTTCGTGGGCGAGGCGGGCTTGTACGCAGGCGCGCACGGGTGCGGTGCCAGCCGGGATCCAGGCATCCCACTGCTCGTTGAAGGCAGCGATGTCACCAATGTCTTTGAGATAGATATTGGCCATCAGAATTTTGTCTACGCCGGAGCCGTTGGCTTCCAGCAGGCGTTGCAGGCTCGCCAGCACTTCGCGGGTCTGCTGGTGGATGTCGGCCTCTTCGCTGACGGGCACTTCCACCACGTAGAGGGTGCCATTGTGGATGACGACGTCTGACCAACGCTGGGTGGTGCCGATTCGGGTAATGGTTGTCATGGAGTGCTCCGGTACGGGGGCTTAGTGACCCTTGCGGATCAGATAGCGGTAGGGGGCCTGCTCTGTCTCGCTGGCGACCAGGGTGTGATCCATAAAGCGGCAGAAACTGGGGATGTCGCGGGTGGTTGAAGGATCGTCGGCGCTGACCAGCAGGGTCTCGCCATCCGCCATCAGCCGCACTTTCTTGCGAACCATCATAACGGGTTCCGGGCAACGAAGCCCGATTGCGTCCAACTCGTGGGTCGCATCGCAGAATAAATCACTCATCTATTATCAACCTTCAACCTATTCGGCTGCCAATGATACTCAGGGCTAAAAAATAATCAAACAAACGCCCCATCAACCAGCATATGTAACCGAAATGTTATTCGACCCTATCCAGCTTGCGCCGGACGAGTAATATAAAAATTGAACCATATTCAACAAGGAGGTGAATATGCAGGTCTCCTACGGCAGATTACAAGCCTATGCAGGCATGGGGTTCTTGTCCTTCGCCATGATAGTGATGGGCAGCCCGATCGGGAATACCGGTACCTGGTTCGGCTCCATGGTGATGGTCGGGTTGGGGCTCTGGATCGAGCTCAGCGATTACTATGACGAGGATGAGGACGAGAACGATCAATCCTGAATCGGATGGCGATTCAACAACAAAGGCGGAGCAATTCCGCCTTTGTCATTTCTGCCGTTTGGCAATGTGCCCGGATCAGCGGGTCGAGCGCATCGCCCGCTCCAGATGCAGCGCCGTCTGCTCCGGGTTGGCCTTGGGGTCGTTGAAGAAGTTGCTCAGCACATCGAGGATTGCCTGCCGCATATTGGTCGGCGTCGCCATCCCTTCCGCCATGCTGGGCAGCAGGTTGTCCTGTTTTTCCGCCAGCAGGAAATCCTGATACGAACGGACGGCGCAGCGGTCGAACTTGCTCATGTCCGGTTGGGTCAGTGCCGGAATTGACCCCTTCACCCGGTTGAACTCTTCCTGGAATTTCGGCGTCATCAGCAACTGGGCCAGATCGCCCTGTGCCTGCAGCTGGGCCGGATCCCGCTGCTTGAACATGGCGATGGAATCGAGGTTGTAGCTGAACAGCCCCTCGCTGCCCGGGCTCGGCAGACAGACTATATCTTCACCGGGCCGGTAGTCTCCGGCACTAAGTTCTCCCTTCACCCAGTCCCCCATCACCTGCATGGCGGCGCCGCCGCTCTCCAGCAGATTGGTGGCCTGATGCCATTTCAGACCGGCGTATTTTTGCGGCACATAGGCGCGCAGCTGCTGGAAGCGGGTCAACACCCGCACCATGTTGGGGCCGGTCAGGGTAGCGCTGTCCTGCTCGAGGAACGCCTTGCGATAGAATTCTTTTCCGCCCTCACCGAGTGCCACCGTTTCAAACAGTACCGCCAGCTGCCAGGGCTCGTTGCCGATGGCGAGCGGGGTGATGCCCCGTTTTTTAAGCTGGTCGGCGACGGTGACAAACTGGGCCCAGTCGGTGGGGGGAGTCAGCTTGTTGCGCTCGAAAATCTTGCGGTTGAGCCATAGCCAGTTGACCCGATGGATGCCGGTGGGCACGGCCATCAGGGCGCCATTCTGGCTGAGGGTGGCACGCACCATGGGCGGCATCTGACTGTACCAACCGAGGTGCTCCGCCATCGGGGTGAGATCGCGTAAAAAGCCGAGCCCGGCCCACTCCTTGAGCTCGTAACCCTTGAGGTGGGCCGCTTCGGGCGGGTTGGCCGCCAGCGCCCGGCTCTTCAATACCGTCATGGCGCTCTTGCCGCCGCCGCCCTGTACCGCGAAGTCGTTCCATTGGTTGCCCTGTTTGGTCCACTCGGATTTGAGCACTTCGACCGCTTTCGCTTCGCCGCCGGACGTCCACCAGTGCAGCACTTCCACCTGGGAGGCGGCAACGGGAGCAGAGAGCAGGGCGATGACAGAAAAAGACAACCACTTCATAAGGTTACTGCCTTGGTAGGGAGAGCGTGGCCTGCAGGCCACCTTGCGGACGGTTTTCCAGCACCAGATCGCCACCGTGGGCGTGGGCTATGTTGCGGGCGATGCCAAGGCCGAGGCCGGTGCCAGCCTGATCGGTACTGAGCCGGTAATAGGGTTCGAAGATACGCTCGAACTGATCGTCCGGCAGGCCGGGGCCCTCATCCATGATGAAGAGGATCAGCATCTCCTCGTCATCCATGATGATGATGCGCACCCGCTGGCCGTACTTGATGCCGTTGTCTACCAGATTGCCGATGCAGCGCTTGAGCGCCAGCAGCTTGCCGCGGTAGGGCCACTTGCAGTGGCCTTCGATGGTCAGCCGCTCGTCGTGCAGGTTCATCGACTCCGCCATCTGCTCAAGCAGGGCGTTGATGTCGATCTCCTCGATATTCTCGTGAATGTCGGTCTCTTTGACCGTCTGCAGCGCCCCTTTCACCATCAGCTCCAGCTCGTCGAGATCCTTGTTGAACTTGGCGATTTGCACCTCGTCGTCGAGCAGTTCGACCCGCAGTCGCAGTCGGGTGATGGGGGTCTTGAGGTCGTGGGAAATCGAGCTGAACAGCCGCTCTCTATCGTCGATATAGCGACGGATGCGGTGCTGCATGATGTTGAAGGCGCGGGTCGCCGCCACGATTTCCGATGCCCCTTCCTCCTTGAGCGAAGGCTGATCGATATCTTTGCCGAGATTGACCGCCGCCTTGGCGAGACGGCGCAGCGGGCGGGTCTGCCAGCGCACCAGCATAAAGGTGAAGAAGCAGAGGAACACCGTCATCAGGGCGATGAAACGCACCTGGTTGCTCGGCATCACGGTATCGTCGAGGGTCATGTAGGGGGCGGGCAGCAGGGCCGCCAGATAGAGCCACTCCCCCTTTTCAATCTCGATCTGGGTCACCAGTACCGGTGGATTGAGCGGCTCCAGCGACAGGGTGTAGCGGGCCCAGGAGGAGGGAAGATCCGCCAGCAGGGTGTCGTTGTTGAAGACGTGGAGGTCATCGGGCCGGGAGAAATCCACCTTGATCGCCATGGCGTCGGAGAGCTTGCGGGTCAGCACTCCCTGCACCTCCTCCAGCACCTGTGTCTTGCGTTCGCTGTCGGGGATGGCGTTGATGTGGATCTCTTCCTCGTTGAGCGAGACGAAGAAGCGGCTGCCCCCCATGTTGCGCAGCTGGTCCAGCGCGATATGGCGATACTGTAGCGGCAGGGATTTGAAGAAGTTGACGGTGGAGGCGGCAGACATGGCGAGGTTGCGGGTGGTGCTGAGCATCCCCTCCAGTTCCCGCTTCTGGATCTGCTGCATCCAGATGCCGGTCAGAATGGTCTGGGAGAGCAGGATGGCCAGCAACAGCAGCAGGATCATCCGTGACAACAGGGAGCGGGGTACCAGCGCCCCCCAGGACCACTTGTTGCTCATGGCAGCTCGTGCACCTCGGCAATCAGCATGTAGCCACTGCCGCGAATGGTCTTGATGATGCGCGGGCTCTTGCCGTTGTCGCCCAGCTTCTGGCGCAGACGGCTGATCTGCACGTCGATGCCGCGCTCCATCGGCAGACTTTCGCGACCGCGGGTGGCATCCGAGATGGTGTCGCGATCCAGCACCACGCCGGGCTGTTGCAGGAACATGCCGAGCAGCATGGCATCGCTGCCGGAGAGATCCAGCAGGCTGCCATCGTCATGGGTCAGCTGGTGGCTCAGGGTGTCGAGGGTCCACTCGGCAAAACGCAGGCGGCGGCTCGGCTCTTTCTCTTTTTCCGGCTGGCGGAATTCGGCGCGGCGCAGCAGCGCCTTGATGCGGGCCTGCAGTTCGCGGGGGCTGAACGGCTTGGCGATATAGTCGTCGGCGCCGAGTTCGAGGCCGATCACCCGATCCGCTTCGTCGGAGGCGGCGGTCAGCATGATGATGGGCACCTGGGAGTCACGACGGATCTGCTGGCAGAGGGTAAAACCGTCCTCGCCGGGCATCATGATGTCCAGAATAATCAGGTCCGGGCTGTGCTGGGCGAGTTGCTGGCGCATCTCGTTGCCCTCCGCCGCCGTCAATACCTGAAAGCCCGCCCGGGTCAGGTACTCATTGAGCAGCTCGCGGATCTCTTGGTCGTCATCGACGATCAGCAGTTGTTTGCTCATTGACATATGTATGTGCATCCACCCATTTTTTTGTGCAGATTGAACCTGTCGGGGGAGTAAAAAGCAAGCAAGCCCCCTATCTAATGTGAGGTTTAAGGCAATAACAGCCTATTGATAAGATTAAAACGAAAAAAGGCCGACCCAAACGGGACGGCCAACAGACAGCTTCTGACCACTGACGAGCACCCCGTGTGGCGATCGTCACAGACTTGAAAAGGGGCCAGTCAGACTGGCCCCGAAAAGGGACAACTCTCAGTAGTGCATCCCGTCGATCCGGCTGGTTATCACACCCGTTCAAACACGGTGGCGATGCCCTGGCCCAGACCGATACACATGGTGGCAACCCCCAGCGTGGCATCCTTCTCCTCCATCAGATTGATGAGGGTGGTGGAGATGCGCGCACCGGAGCAGCCGAGCGGGTGACCCAGCGCAATGGCGCCGCCGTTCAGGTTCACCTTCTCGTCCACCTGATCCTGCAGACCCAAATCTTTCACGCAGGGCAAGGACTGGGCGGCAAACGCCTCGTTCAGCTCGAACAGGTCGATGTCACCGATGGTCAGACCGGCCCGTTTGAGCGCCTTCTGGGTCGCCGGAACCGGGCCGTAACCCATGATGGCTGCGTCGCAGCCGGCGATGGCCATGGCACGAACCCTGGCGCGCGGCGTGAGGCCGAGGGCCTTGGCACGATCCGCGCTCATCACCAGCATGGCGGCGGCGCCATCGGACAGGGCCGAGGAGCTGCCGGCGGTGACGGTGCCGTTGACCGGGTCAAACACCGGGCGCAGCTGGCTCAGGGTTTCAACCGTGGTCTCGGGACGGATTACCTCGTCATAGTCGTAGAAGAAGCGGGCGCCACTGGCGTCATGGCCTTCCAGCCCGACGATCTCCTTGGCAAAACGTCCTTCCACGGTTGCCGCGTGAGCGCGGCGGTGGGAGCGGGCGGCAAACTCGTCCTGCTGCTGACGGCTGATGCCGTGCAGCTTGCCGAGCATCTCGGCGGTCAACCCCATCATGCCGGAGGCTTTCGCCACCGACTTGGCCATGCCGGGGTGGAAGTCAACGCCGTGGCTCATCGGCACGTGACCCATGTGCTCGACGCCGCCGATGATGAAGATATCCCCGTCACCCACCTGAATGGCGCGGGAGGCGTCGTGCAGCGCCTGCATGGAGGAGCCACACAGGCGGTTGACGGTCACCGCCCCCACCTGCTTCGGAATACCGGCCAGCAGCGCGGCGTTGCGGGCGATGTTGAAGCCCTGCTCCAGGGTCTGCTGTACGCAGCCCCAGTAGATATCCTCGATCTCGTTCGGGTCGAGGTTGGGGTTGCGCAGCAGGATGGATTTCATCAGGTGCGCGGACAGATCTTCTGCACGCACGTTGCGGAAGGCGCCGCCCTTGGACCGGCCCATCGGGGTCCGGATACAGTCGACAATGACTACGTCTTTCATGAATGGATCTCCTTTCCGCAATCAGTAGAAGGTTTTGCCCTGGGCCGCCATCTCACGCAGCTTGTCGCTGACGCGGTAGAGCGGGCCCAAGTCGGCATACTGGTCGGCCATGGCCACGTAGCGATCCAGACCAATGGTGTCCAGATAGCGGAACACGCCGCCGCGGAAGGGAGGGAAGCCCAGACCGTAGACCAGTGCGATGTCGGCTTCGGCTGGCGTGGCGACAATGCCCTCTTCCAGACAGAGCACCACCTCGTTGATCATCGGGATCATCATGCGAGCGATGATGGCTTCCTTGTCGAAATCCTGTTTCGGCTTGGCGATGGGGGCCAGCAGCTCGTAAGCAGCGGCGTCGGCCACCTTCTTCGGTTTGCCCTTCTTGTCCTGCTCGTAGGCGTAGAAGCCCTTGCCGTTCTTCTGACCGAAGCGATTCACTTCGTACATCACGTCGATGGCGGTGCGACCTTCCTTGCTCATGCGTGCCGGGAAGCCCTGCGCCATCACATCACCGGCATGGTGACCGGTGTCGATGCCGACCACGTCCAGCAGATAGGCGGGGCCCATGGGCCAGCCAAACTCCTTCTCCATCACCTTGTCGACGGCCGCGAAGTCAGCACCATCGGCGACCAGCTTGTTGAAGCCGAAGAAGTAGGGGAACAGCACCCGGTTGACGAAGAAGCCCGGGCAATCGTTGACCACCACAGGGGACTTGCCCATGGCGGCGGCATAGGCCACCACGCGGTTGATGGTTTCATCGGAGGTTTGCTCGCCGCGGATGATCTCCACCAGTGGCATACGGTGCACCGGGTTGAAGAAGTGCATACCGCAGAAGTTCTGCGGGCGCTTCAGCCCCTTGGCCAGCAGGGAGATGGGAATGGTGGAGGTGTTGCTGGCGAGCACGGCGTCTTCGCCGATGATTCCTTCCACTTCGCCCAGTACGGCGGCTTTCACCTTGGGATTCTCGACCACGGCTTCGACCACCACGTCCACGCCTTTGACGTTGTCATAGCTGAGGGTCGGAGTAATGGCAGAGAGCACCTGACCCATCTTGATGCCGTCGATGCGACCCTTTTCGAGCTGGCCGTTGAGCAGCTTGGTGGCCTCATTCATGCCAAGTGCCAGCGCCTTCTCGTTGATATCCTTCATCACCGCCGGAATGCCTTTGCTGGCAGACTGGTAGGCAATGCCGCCGCCCATGATGCCAGCACCCAGTACGGCGGCGTGGCCAGTGGCCTTGCTCGCCTGCTTGGCCGCCTTCTTGGCTAGCGCCTTGATGTGCTGATCGTTGAGGAAGATGCCGACCAGTGCCTTGGCGACATCGGTCTTGGCCAGCTTGATAAAGCCCTGTGCTTCAACGACCAGCGCCTCGTCACGGCCCATACCTGCGGCGGCCTCGACAGTTTTCACCGCAGTCATCGGCGCCGGATAGTGTTTGCCCGCCACGGCGGCAACCATGCCGGCGGCGGTGGTGAAGCTCATCATGGCTTCCAGTTTGGAGAGGCGCAGCGGGGCTTTTTTGGCGGCGCGACGGCTCTGCCAGTCCAGCTTGCCCGCGATGGCGTCCTTGATCATCTGCAGCGCAGCGCTCTGCAGTGCATCCGGGGCGACCACGGCGTCGATGGCGCCCACCTTGAGGGCGTCATCGGCACGGTAATCCTTACCGGTGGTGATCCACTCAAGCGCGTTGTCAGCGCCGATCACCCGCGGCAGACGGACGGTGCCGCCAAAGCCCGGCATGATGCCGAGTTTGGTCTCGGGCAAGCCAATCTTGGCGCTGGTGTCGGCCAGACGGAAGTCGGTGGAGAGGATGGTCTCGCAGCCGCCGCCCAGAGCGTGGCCCTTGATGGCGGAGAGGGTCGGAACCGGCAGATCTTCGATGGCATTGAAGATGTCGTTGGCCTTTTTCAGCCAGCCGAGCAGATCTTCTTGCGGCAGATCGAACAGTTCCAGGAATTCGGTAATGTCGGCACCGACGATAAAGGCGTCTTTGCCGGAGGTGAGGATCAGACCTTTTAGTTCACGTTCTTGTTGTAATGCGGCGATCGCTTCGCTCAGGGAGAGCAGGGTAGCGCGATCCAGCTTGTTGACTGAACCCGGGGCATCAAACCTCAGCTCGGCGATGCCGTTTTCGAGGTAGCTGACCGACAGGGTTTCGCCTTGGTAGATCATGAGAGTGTCTCCTTGTTCCCACTCAGTGGGGAGTGGTGCTCCTTAATCCCCAGCAGGGGGCGAGGCTCACTATTGATCCAAAAGGAGACATTTTCAACACCTATTTAAAACATTTGTTTAACAGTTGTCGAGTAAAAGCTCCTCATCACAAAACGGGCAAAAGAGAGGCGCCTTGCGGCGCCCCGGATACCCGGATAGATGTGAGTTTGTTATCAACTGGCCAGTTCCGGCCGGTTGCGATACTGGTTCAGCACCTCGGGATCGGCGAGGGCATGGGTGTTGTTAACCGGCCGGTTGTGTACCACTTCACGCACCGCCAGTTCGACGATCTTGCCGGACTTGGTGCGGGGGATGGCATCCACCTGCAGGATGCGGGCGGGCACGTGGCGGGCGGTGCAATGTTGCTTTATTTGCTGGCGGATCCGCTCGCGCAGCGGCTCATCCAGCTTGCAGCCAGCCTTGAGCTTGACGAACAGCACCACCCGCTCGTCCTGCTGCCACTGCTGGCCGATGACTATGCTCTCTTCTACTTCCTCCAACTGCTCGACATAGCGGTAGATCTCGCTGGTGCCGATACGCACGCCGCCCGGGTTGAGGGTGGCGTCGGAGCGGCCGTAGAACAGAATGCCACCGGTCGGGGTTAGCTCAATCCAGTCGCCGTGGCACCAGATGTTGTCGAACCGTTCGAAGTAGGCGGCGTGGTACTTGTCGCCATTTTTGTCACCCCAGAAGTAAATGGGCTGGGCCGGGAACGGCTTGGTACAGACCAGTTCGCCCTTCTCCCCCTGCACCGGCTGGCCCGCTTCGTTGAATACCTGCACCGCGAGACCGAGGCCGCGCCCCTGACTCTCGCCGCGATAGACAGGGCTGAGCGGGTTGCCGATGACGAAGCAGGAGCAGATATCGGTGCCGCCTGAGATGGAGCTGAGCTGCACATTCTGCTTTATCTGCTGATAGACGTAGTCGAATCCCTCCGGCGACAGCACAGAGCCGGTGCTGCAGATCAGCCGCAAGTACGGCAAGTCGTGGCTCTTGATGGGGGCATAACCCTGCTTGTGCAGCGCATCAAGATATTTGGCCGAGGTACCGAACAAGCTGACCTGCTCGTCACGGGCGAGATCCCACAGCACATTGCCATCCGGGTAAAATGGCGAGCCGTCATAGAGCACCAGGGTGGCGCCGGAGGAGAGGGCGCTCACCAGCCAGTTCCACATCATCCAGCCGCAGGTGGTGAAGTAGAAAATTCGCTCCCCCGGTTTGATGTCGCAGTGCAGTTGGTGCTCTTTCAGATGTTGCAGCAGGGTGCCGCCAATCCCGTGCACGATGCACTTGGGTTTGCCGGTGGTGCCGGAGGAGTAGAGGATATAGAGCGGGTCATTGAAAGCCATCGGCTCGAAAGCGAGCTGGGCACCGTGCTGGCTTGCCAGCACTTGCTGCCAGTCGTGACCAAGCTGCAGCGGGTTGCCGAGCAGGGGGATCATCACCGTCTGCTCTATGCTGTCGATCTGGCTGACGACCCCTGCCACTTTGTCCTGAATATCGATGGCCTTGCCGTTGTAGCGATAGCCATCCACGGTAAACAGCACCCGCGGCCGTGTCTGGCCGAAGCGCTCTACCACGCTGGCCTCGCCAAAGTCGGGGCTGGTGGAGGTCCAGATCGCCCCCAGACTGGTGGTTGCCAGCATGGCTACCACGGTTTCCGGAATATTGGGCAGATAGGCGGCGACCACATCGCCACGACCAATCCCATGATGACGCAGCCACTGAGCCAGCCGGGCAACCTGATCACTCAGTTCACCCCAGCTCAGAGTACGGCTTGGACCCCCTTCGATGCGGGATATGATGGCCGGGCTCTCGTCCTGACGGCGCAGCAGGTTTTCGGCGAAGTTGAGGCAGCTATCGGGGAACCAGCGGGTGCGCTGCATATCCTGACGGTTCTCCGCCACTATGTTGCCGAGCTCGCCCTTGACGCCACAGTGCTGCCATACCAGTGGCCAGAAACGGGTAGTCTTCTCCACCGACCATTGGTAAAGCTGCGGGTAATTCTGCAACTGCAAGCCGTGGAAACGGTTCACCTCCGCCATAAAACGGTAGAGGTTGGATTGCTGCATCCCGAGCGGATCTGGTTGCCACAGGCAGAGGTTGTCCATGAGTAATCCCTGACTTCATGTATCTACCGGCAGTGTATTGAATTGTTTTTGATTTGTTAATGATTGGTTTTCTGTTGATAACAAACACGTTTGTAACGTATGCGTTACCTCACGAAGCGGCAGCTTGACGGGTCGAGCCGCCAAGCTCTTGATGTTATGCTGCAATTACATTCACCTCGGAGCAGGACGCCATGAGCAGCTACAGCCAACTTTTTGCCCAGCACCTCGATACCTTGCAGCAGCGCAGCCGCGACATTCTGCAACAACAGGGGCTCAGCGGACTGGCCATCCACTCCGGCCAGACTCACCGTATCTTCCTCGATGATCAGGATTACCCGTTCAAGGTAAACCCGCACTTCAAGGCCTGGTTGCCGGTACTGGACAATCCCCATTGCTGGCTGCTGGTGGACGGGGTGAACAAACCGGTATTGCTGTTCTACCGCCCGGTGGATTTTTGGCACAAGGTGGCGGATCTGCCCAATGCCTTCTGGGTCGAGTTCTTCGATATCCGTTTCCTGACCCGGCCGGAACAGGTGGCTGATCACCTGCCAGCCAACAAACAGGAGTGGGCCTATCTGGGCGGCCATCTGGAAGTAGCCGAACTGCTTGGTCTGACCCAGCCCAATCCCGAGGCGGTGCTCAATTACCTGCACTATCACCGCGCCTACAAGACCCCCTACGAGCTGGAGTGCCTGCGTGAGGCGAACCGGATCGGGGTACGCGGCCATATCGCCGCCAAGGACTCCTTTATGGCGGGGGCGAGCGAGTTCGAGATCAATCTGGCCTACATGAAAGCGGTCGGGCAGGGAGCCAATGAGGCGCCCTACGGCAATATCGTCGCCATCAACCGCAATGCGGCCATCCTTCACTACACTCATTTGTCTGCCGTGCGGGTGCCGGATGCGGAGCGCCACTCCTTCCTGATCGATGCCGGCGTCGATTTCCACGGTTATGCCTCCGACATCACCCGTACCTGGGCGTGGCGGCGTGGCGAGTTTGCCGATCTGATTGCAGCCCTCGACGAGCAGCAGCAGGAGATCATCAAGGAGATCAAACCGGGTCGCCGCTACAGCGAGCTGCATCTGCAGATGCACCACAAGCTGGCGCGCCTGCTGCAAGCGACCGAGCTGGTGGACATGTCGGTTGACGAGATGATCCACACCGGGGTGACCAACGTCTTCTTCCCTCACGGCCTCGGCCACTTCCTCGGTCTGCAGGTACACGATGCGGGTGGTTTCATGCAGGATGAGCGCGGCACCCATCTGGCGGCGCCCGAGCTGTTCCCCTATCTGCGCTGCACCCGGGTGATGGAGGTGGATCAGGTGCTCACCATCGAGCCGGGACTCTACTTCATCGACAGCCTGCTGGAGCCGCTGCGTCAGGGCGAACAGGGCAAACGGGTCAACTGGAACAAGGTCGAGGCACTGCGGCCGTTTGGCGGCATCCGCATCGAAGATAACATTGTGCTGCACGCCAACGGGGTGGAGAACATGACGAGACAAGCAGGGCTCTGATGGCGGCTGCGTACTCCATTCCGGCTGCTTCATTGGAGCTCAGCGAAGAGATCAAGAAGAGCCGCTTCATTACCCTGATCGCCCACACCCCGACCGTCGAGGTGGCCAAGGGGTGGGTCAACGAGATCAAGCGCCAACATCCGACCGCTCGCCACCACTGCTGGGCTTTTGTAGCGGGCGCACCGCAAGATAGCCAGGTCTATGGCTTCAGCGATGATGGCGAACCGTCCGGTACGGCGGGCAAGCCGATCCTGGCCCAGTTGATGGGCTCGGGGCTCGGTGAAATCTGCGCCGTGGTGGTGCGTTACTACGGCGGCATCCAGCTTGGCACTGGTGGACTGGTCAAAGCTTATGGGGGCGGCGTGGGGGCTGCTCTCAAGCAGCTGCCAACCCTGCTCAAGGTGCCGCGTACTCCTTCCTCCATTCATTGCGACTATGGCGACATGGGCGTGGTCGAGTCACTGATAAGCAGTCACAACGGCGAGCTGCTGGCAGCCGATTACGGCCAGCAGGTCACCCTGCAGGTGGCGTGGGAGTCTGAAGTATGGGAGAGGGTTGACCGCGAATTGACCGATCGGACTCATGGGCGGGTATCCCTCCGTCCCTTAGATGGCTAGAATCCATCGCTCTTTACTTGGGGAAAGGGAGCTGTAATGCACATCCTGAGCATTATTCGCATTGTTGGCTTGCTGGTTGCGCTGTTCAGCTCGACCATGCTGTTGCCTGCGTTGGTGGCTTTTGGCTATCGGGATGGTGGTGGTGCCGAGTTCGTCAGCTCTTTTCTGATCGCCTTGCTGCTCGGCGTGGTGCTCTGGTTTCCCAACCGCTATCACAAGAAGGAGATGCGCTCGAAGGAGGGTTTCCTCATCGTGGTGTTGTTCTGGGTGGTGCTGGGCAGTGTCGGTGCGGTTCCTTTCATCATCAGCGATGTACCTGGCATGTCAGTTTCGGAAGCCTTCTTCGAGTCGTTTTCCGGTCTGACCACCACGGGGGCTACGGTGTTGACCGGGTTGGATGATCTGCCCAAGGCATTCCTGTTCTACCGCCAGTTGTTGCAGTGGCTGGGAGGGATGGGGATCATCGTGCTGGCGGTAGCCGTATTACCGTTGCTTGGGATCGGGGGGATGCAGCTCTATCGCGCCGAGATCCCCGGGCCTG
>NZ_CP077311.1:1412500-1455000 GCF_019048265.1 Aeromonas sp. FDAARGOS 1405
TCCCAAAGTTCTGGTTAAGTGGGAAACGATGTGGGAAGGCTCAGACAGCTAGGATGTTGGCTTAGAAGCAGCCATCATTTAAAGAAAGCGTAATAGCTCACTAGTCGAGTCGGCCTGCGCGGAAGATGTAACGGGGCTCAAACCAGGCACCGAAGCCGCGGATTTGCACTTAGTGCAAGTGGTAGGGGAGCGTTCTGTAAGTCTGCGAAGGTGTATCGAGAGGTATGCTGGAGATATCAGAAGTGCGAATGCTGACGTAAGTAACGATAAAGGGGGTGAAAAGCCTCCTCGCCGGAAGACCAAGGGTTCCTGTCCAACGTTAATCGGGGCAGGGTGAGTCGACCCCTAAGGCGAGGCCGAAAGGCGTAGTCGATGGGAAGCAGGTTAATATTCCTGCACGACTTGTAATTGCGATGGGGGGACGGAGAAGGCTAGGTGGGCCAGGCGACGGTTGTCCTGGTGAAAGTGCGTAGGTGGTGTTTCCAGGCAAATCCGGAGACACAACACTGAGACACGAGACGAACGCACTACGGTGCGGAAGCCATTGATGCCCTGCTTCCAGGAAAAGCCTCTAAGCTTCAGATTACAAGTCATCGTACCCCAAACCGACACAGGTGGTCGGGTAGAGAATACCAAGGCGCTTGAGAGAACTCGGGTGAAGGAACTAGGCAAAATAGAACCGTAACTTCGGGAGAAGGTTCGCTCTTGATGGTGAAGTCCCTTGCGGATGGAGCTGTCGGGAGTCGCAGTGACCAGATGGCTGGGACTGTTTATCAAAAACACAGCACTCTGCAAACACGAAAGTGGACGTATAGGGTGTGACACCTGCCCGGTGCCGGAAGGTTAATTGATGGGGTTAGCGCAAGCGAAGCTCTTGATCGAAGCCCCGGTAAACGGCGGCCGTAACTATAACGGTCCTAAGGTAGCGAAATTCCTTGTCGGGTAAGTTCCGACCTGCACGAATGGTGTAACCATGGCCATGCTGTCTCCACCCGAGACTCAGTGAAATCGAATTCGCCGTGAAGATGCGGTGTACCCGCGGCTAGACGGAAAGACCCCGTGAACCTTTACTACAGCTTGGCACTGAACATTGAACCTACATGTGTAGGATAGGTGGGAGGCTTTGAAGGCGTGACGCCAGTTGCGCTGGAGCCGTCCTTGAAATACCACCCTTGTATGTTTGATGTTCTAACGCAGGGCCCTGAATCGGGCTCGCGGACAGTGCCTGGTGGGTAGTTTGACTGGGGCGGTCTCCTCCCAAAGAGTAACGGAGGAGCACGAAGGTTGGCTAATCCTGGTCGGACATCAGGAGGTTAGTGCAATGGCATAAGCCAGCTTAACTGCGAGACGGACAGGTCGAGCAGGTACGAAAGTAGGTCATAGTGATCCGGTGGTTCTGAATGGAAGGGCCATCGCTCAACGGATAAAAGGTACTCCGGGGATAACAGGCTGATACCGCCCAAGAGTTCATATCGACGGCGGTGTTTGGCACCTCGATGTCGGCTCATCACATCCTGGGGCTGAAGTCGGTCCCAAGGGTATGGCTGTTCGCCATTTAAAGTGGTACGCGAGCTGGGTTCAGAACGTCGTGAGACAGTTCGGTCCCTATCTGCCGTGGGCGTTGGATGATTGAAGGGAGTTGCTCCTAGTACGAGAGGACCGGAGTGAACGAACCTCTGGTGTTCGGGTTGTCACGCCAGTGGCACTGCCCGGTAGCTAAGTTCGGAATCGATAACCGCTGAAAGCATCTAAGCGGGAAGCGAGCCCTGAGATGAGTCATCCCTGACCCCTTGAGGGTCCTAAAGGGCCGTTGGAGACCACAACGTTGATAGGCGGGGTGTGTAAGTGCAGCGATGCATTGAGCTAACCCGTACTAATTACCCGTGAGGCTTAACCATACAACACCCAAGAAGTGTTCTAAGGCTTGTAGCAAACCTAAGCGAACTACTAATTCAATGATAATGACTCAGTCGTTATTCACGTCAGCTTTCTGGATTGAAGAATTTGCCTGGCGGCCATAGCGCCGTGGAACCACCTGATCCCATGCCGAACTCAGAAGTGAAACGCGGTAGCGCCGATGGTAGTGTGGCATTCGCCATGCGAGAGTAGGACACTGCCAGGCACCCAATTAAACGGTGATGTGAAGAATCACATCACTGGCTGCGAGGATGACACCTCAGAAAATGCAGCAGAAGATTTAGCGAAAGCTAACCGAATGCGGAGCGGTAGTTCAGTCGGTTAGAATACCGGCCTGTCACGCCGGGGGTCGCGGGTTCGAGTCCCGTCCGCTCCGCCACTAATTCGAAGGCCTTCCCGATTGGGAAGGCCTTTTTGCTATGGGCGATTTTCGCCCTGTGGCCCACAGATTTGTACGCAAGAACCAACACAAAGCCCAGTCTCACGACCGGGTTTTGATGTTTTTAGCGCGTTAAACCACCAATATCTGGCTGTTCCCTGCCAAGTAAGAGTGCCAGATAGAGGGCTATTTCCACCATTTTCTGGCTATATCAGAGCCTTATCAGTTTCATTCACAGCAATTTGAACGACTCTGCAGGGGGTCAAATCAGGCTTCTGTCGTTTGCCGACTACAGGGCAGTTCCATATTGACCACCCCCTCTTCCATTTGCACGTCGATCTTGAAGCCAAGCCGTTTGGCGAGGTTGACCATGCCGCGATTGCTGGGCATGGTCATGCCAGATAACTGGCCAATTCCCTGCTCTTTGGCGTAACGGATGATCTTCTCCATCATCAATTTGCCGAGGCCCACCCCTTTCAGGTCAGATCGCACCAGAATGGCAAACTCGGCATCGCTCAGGTCCGGGGTCGAGATAGCGCGTACCACGCCGAGGATTTGATCCTGCAGCTCGCCATCTTGCCCTACCGCTACGAAGGCCATCTCCCGGTCGTAATCGATCTGGGTCATGCGAGCCAGCTCTTCATGGCCCAGCTCGCCTACATCGGCGAAGAAGCGTTTGTACCTGTCTTCATCGGAGACCTGCAGCACGAACTGCTTGTGAGCAGGTTCATCTTCCGGCCGGATTGGGCGCAGCAGGATATGGCGCTGATCTTTAAGCCAAGCCCCCTCCTCCAGTTCGGTAGGATAGGGGCGGATCGCCAGTCGGTTGCTGGTCGGGATGGCGGGGTCAGCCAGTGTGAGGCTGGCATCCAGCACCACCATCTCTGCGCCGCACGCTTGCAGCGGGTGCAGGTCCAGCTCCTGAATTTCAGGAAAGGCGAGCAATAGCTCGGAGAGCTGGCAGAGCACTTGACCGAGGGCATCGATATCCAGTCGTTCCGGTGTGGCCTGCTCACGGATCTTGCGGCTCTTGAGTGCACCGATGATCTGGTAACGAGCCAGTGCCTGATTGAGCGGTGGCAAGGCTGCCACCATCTCCTGCGGTTCTGCGCCTGATTCCCCCAGCAGAATGACGGGGCCAAAGATGGCGTCTTGCTGGATCCGCACCCGCAGCTCCAGGCCGCCGCTGCGGCGAGCCATGCGTTGCACCAGCAAGCCTTCGATGCGGGCGCCCGGATCATGCTGTTTGACCCTGTCCAGAATGGCATCTGCGGCTTGCGCCACTTCGGCCGAGGTGCGCAGATTGAGCACCACGCCGTGTACGGCAGACTTGTGCAGGATATCGGGTGAGCGCAGTTTCACAGCTACCGGATAGCCGATCTGCTCTGCGGTCAGGGTCGCCTCGATGGCGTCGGTGACGATCCAGGTTGTCAGGGTCGAGAGACCTGCGGCTTGTAAAATTGGGTGCACCAGATGGGTATCCAATCTTAGCTGTTTGCGCTCCTGTGCTTGGCGGATCAGCTGCTGGCACAGCTCGACATTGAGCTGGTTGCCATGCAGGGATGCCGGGGTTTCCATCAACTGCTTCTGGTTGCGGCGGTATTCCACCATGTGCATGAAGGCGGCCATGGCGCTTTCCGGCGTGCGGTAGGTCGGGAAGCCCGCCTCGGTAAAGAGTTTACGCCCCTCCTGCACCGAGTATTCGCCCGCCCAGTTGGTGAGGATATTGAAACGGCGCGCTCTGGGATGCTGCTTCAGATGGGCGATAAGATGGCTTGCCAGCGGCGCGCTCGGTGCCGTGAGCGAGGGGGCGTGGATGATCAGGATGGCGTCGATGCCATCCTCCTGCAACACGTTGTCCAGCGCCTCCTGATAGGTGGTGATGGTCGCATCGCTGCCGATGTCGAGCGGCGGGCGAGCCAGCTTGCCGCCCCGCTCCAGCAGCACATCCACCGCCATATTGGCCAGCCCGCGGCCATTGGAGATGATGGCGAGCCGCTCCCCCTTGAGGGTCATGGAGTGACTCAAGGTTTCGACCGCGGCGAATAGTTCGTGGGTATCCCGCACCCGTAACATGCCGGCGCGGCGGATGGCGGCATCATAGACATTGTCGAGACCATGGGCCGGTTCGTGGCGCCCGCTTTTCAGTACCAGGATCGGCTTGTTGCGCGAGGCTGCCCGCGCTGCCGAGAGAAAGTGGCGGGCGTCGTGCAACTTGTCCATATAGATCAAGATGGCGCGGGTGACGCTGTCGCGGGAGAGCTGATCCAGCAGCTGGCCGAAGTCGATGTCGCAGTGATCGCCAAGGGAGATGAAGGCGGAGAAGCCCAGTTCATGCTGCTTGGCCCAATCCAGAATGGTGGTGCTGACGGCGGCGGATTGCGACAGAAAGGCGACCTGTCCCGGCTTGGCGGCAATGGGTGAAAAGCTGGCGTTGATCCCCTGGCCGGGCAGCAGCATCCCCATGCTGTTGGGGCCGAGCAGGCGAATGCCGTATTGCTGGCAGACCCGTTTCAGCTCCAGCCGCTCCTCGGGGGAAAAGTCGGCGGCCAGTATGATGGCTGCGCCCGTACCCTTTTGGCCGAGCGCTTCCAGCAACGGCAAGACCCGCTCCCGCCTAGTGCAGATGATGGCGAGATCCGGGGTCAGCGGCAGGCTGGCGATGTCGGGATAGGCCAGCACGCCAGCGATGGACTTGTTGCGCGGGGTGACGGGGAGGATGGGCCCTTTGAACTGGCCTGCCAGCAGGTGGCGCACGATCACATGACCCGCCTTGAGCGGGTCGGTCGAGGCGCCGATCACGGCGATTGAGTGGGGTTTGAACAGCCGATCCAGACCGCTTGCTTTCATGGGCACTCCCGACAAAAGGGGGAAGATACCAGTCTAATACGCCTTTGCTGCGGGTTCTGTGACCGGATCCTGATCACCGTTTGTTCAGGGCATTGGCACGCAGATAAAAGCGCAGTTCGCCTTGCACCCGGCGAATGGCTCCCAGGTGGCGTTCCTGTAGATAGATATCCTGCTCCCGATCGAGCGCTGTACTGGGCACGCCCATGCTCTGCAGATACTCGTCAAACAGGGTTGAACCCTTGATCTCTACCAGATGCTGTTTCATGGCTCTCCTCCCTGCGCCTTGGCGTTTGTTGATGAACGCCCAGTCTGCGATGACCTGCCGGGTTTGCCTATTGTCACTTTTGACATGAGATTTGACACGAGAGCGCTCACACATCTTGCAGAGAGGGCGCCGTTGAGGCGCTGGCTGGCGTTATAGTATGGCGAGGAGCACGAGGCACGGATGGTGCACAGGATGATCAGAGTTTGGTGGTGGTGCATGGCACTGTGGACGGTTGGCGTATCGGCAACCGAGCAGCCTATCCGCGCCTGGAATCTGCTGCTGGATCATCCCAACCCCGCCGTCGTCCAGTTGCTGCGGCTCTCTCTCGATCTCACCGTACCGGAGTATGGCCCCTACCAGCTGGTCCCCAGCCCCCAGATGGAGCAGGGGCGGGCGGTGAAGGAGCTGCGCAGCGGTGAGCTGGTTCAGATTGGTGTCTTTGCCCCCGATGGTGAGCGAGAGCGGGAGTTGCTGGCAATCCACATTCCGCTGGCCAAGGGGCTGCTCGGCTGGCGGGTGTGTCTGGTTCGGCAGGGGGATGAGGGGCGTTTTGCCGCGATCGAGTCGTTGGCGGACTGGCATCGCGCCGGGCTCTCCATCGGTCAGCACAGATCCTGGCCAGACACCCAGTTGCTGCGGGCTAACGGCCTCAAGGTGACGGTGGGCAATCTTTATGAGGCGCTTTTCAACATGCTGCGCAAGAAGCGTTTTGACTGCTTCCTGCGCTCGGTCATCGAGATCGAGGATGAACTCAGGCAGCACCCGGATCTGGCCATCGAGCCTCGTCTGGTATTTCGCTATCCGCTAGCGCTGCTCTTCTTTGTCTCGCCCAACTATCCGGAGCTGGCGCAGCGTATCGAGCTCGGCCTGCAGCGGGCACGGCAATCGGGCGCTTTTGATCGGGTTTTTGAAGAGGGATTTGGCAGCACCATTCGGCGGCTAAAACTGGATGAGCGGGTGCGCCTCGAGCTGCACAATCCCGACCTGCCGTTGCCCAGTCGCGTCATGATGGCTGATCCGGCACTCATCTATAAACCGGTGTCAGCGCAGTGAACCCTGATTCTGCGCGGTATCCCAGAAGGCGCGGATCAATGGCTCCTCCAGCCGCTTCTTGAGTACCCCGATCCCCACATCAAATGGCTTGAAGGCGGGCTTGAGGTCGATGATCCGTACCTTGTCGCCGAGCGGGCTGTGGTCGATCACCGCCGCCGGTACCAGCCCCACGCCACAGCCGAGCGCCACCATGGCGACAATCCCCTCGTTCCCCGCCACTTCGGCATAGATGTTGGGGGCTATCCCCTTGTTGCGAAACCACTGATCGCTGCGTTTACGGGCCAGTCCCTGCTCGGAGAGGATGACTGGCAGCTGCTCCCAATCCGGCTCCCCTTGACGGAACCACTGGTTCAGCTGCGGGGCATTGCGCGGCGCGATGAAGACCAGCGGCACCAGCTGCAGGCTGGCAAATTCGAGTTTGGCCGGCAGGGCATCGGGGCGGGCGGCGATAGCGAGATCGGCCTCGTCGGCCAGGATCTTGTCCACCGCCAGCGCCGGGTCGCCGGTCTCCAGCTTGATCTCCAGCTGGGGGTAGCGGCGGCGAAAGCGCTCCAGCACCTCGGGCAGCAGAAAGTAGCTGGCAGTGACCGAGCAGAACACGCGCAGCCGTCCCTGCAGTGGTTCATCGCTGCGTTTGAGCTCCTGCTTGAGCTGACGCCACTCCTGCAACAGGCCGCCGCCAAACTCCCGCAGCTTCTCACCGGCGGGGGTGAGCCGCACCGAGCGGTTATCTCGCTCGAACAGGATACAGCCGGTCTCCTGCTCCAGTCGCTGGATGGCGCGACTCAGGGTGGAGGGGCTGACCGCCATGGCATCGGCACTCTTGCCGAAGTGGAGGGAGTCGGCGAGGTGGAGAAACAGCTCGAGATTGCGAAGGTCCATCTTTCAGCTCCTGGCGCGGCATATGTGCCCGATATCCAGCGGTTGGCGGCTTGTTTCTGCCATCTCGCGGTACATTCAGCAGGCAATTATGAAGGGTGGTTGTTTCAGTTATTGCAACGTACTGTTTCGAATATATCAGTTCAGGCAATAAGTGTCCCGCGCTATAGTGGTTCAGACAACGCCGCTACCCGGCATGGAATCAATCGAACGGAGCAATCACCATGGCTAACTATTTCAACACCTTGAACCTGCGTCAGCAGTTGGCCCAACTGGGCAAGTGTCGTTTCATGCAGCGCGAAGAGTTCGCGGACGGCTGCAACGTGCTGAAGGGCAAGAAGGTGGTGATTGTGGGCTGTGGTGCCCAGGGTCTGAACCAGGGTCTGAACATGCGCGACTCCGGGCTGGATATCTCCTACGCCCTGCGCAAGGCCGCCATCACCGAGAAGCGCGCCTCATGGCAGAAAGCCACCGACAACGGCTTCGCGGTCGGCACCTATGAAGAGCTGATCCCGACCGCCGATCTGGTGCTCAACCTGACCCCGGACAAACAGCACTCCGACGTCGTCAAAACCGTGATGCCGCTGATGAAGCAGGGCGCTGCATTGGGCTACTCCCACGGTTTCAATGTGGTGGAAGAGGGTCAGCAGATCCGCTCCGATATCACCGTCGTGATGGTGGCGCCCAAGTGCCCGGGCACCGAGGTACGTGAAGAGTACAAGCGCGGCTTCGGTGTACCGACCCTGATCGCCGTTCACCCGGAGAACGATCCCAAGGGCGAAGGCATGGCCATCGCCAAGGCGTGGGCCTCTGCCACCGGTGGCGACCGTGCCGGCGTGCTGGAGTCCTCCTTCGTAGCGGAAGTGAAATCTGACCTGATGGGCGAGCAGACCATCCTCTGCGGCATGCTGCAAGCAGGTTCCCTGCTCTGCTACGACAAACTTGTTGCCGAAGGCACCGACCCGGCCTACGCCGGCAAGTTGATCCAGTTTGGTTGGGAGACCATCACCGAAGCCCTGAAACAGGGTGGCATCAGCCTGATGATGGACCGCCTCTCCAACCCGGCCAAGCTGCGCGCTTTCGAGCTCTCCGAGCAGCTCAAGACCCTGATGCGCCCGCTGTTCGAGAAGCATATGGACGACATCATCGCCGGTGAGTTCTCCCGCGGCATGATGGCCGATTGGGCCGAAGATGACGTCAAGCTGTTCACCTGGCGTGAAGAGACCGGTAAATCCGCCTTCGAAAATGCCCCGGCGTTTGCAGGCAAGATTGCCGAGCAGGAGTACTTCGACAATGGCGTGGTGATGGTGGCCATGGTCAAGGCGGGTGTCGAGCTGGCGTTCGAGACCATGGTGGCTTCCGGTATCTACGAGGAGTCCGCCTACTACGAATCCCTTCACGAGTTGCCGCTGATCGCCAACACAGTTGCCCGCAAGCGTCTGTACGAGATGAACGTGGTCATCTCCGACACCGCCGAGTACGGCAACTACCTGTTCGCCAACGCCGCCGTGCCCTTGCTGCGCGAGCACTTCATGCCGACCCTGAAGGCGGGTGATCTGGGTGCCAGCAAGGCGGAAGGGCAGAGCGTGGATAACCTGGCGCTGCTGGCGGCTAACGAAGCGACCCGCAACCATCCGATCGAAAAAATCGGTCAGGTACTGCGTGGCTACATGAAGGACATGAAACGCATCGCTGTTGGCGGTTAAGCCTGCATCGGGCTGGATGATGAAGGGGCGGGGATGACGATCCCCGTCGCCGGTCGGACTGGACACCCGACCGGCTAGCCAGAAAAATCAGCCTGACAATCATAAAAAAGCCCCGCTCATCGAGCGGGGCTTTTGCATTCAGAAAGGTCTGATAAATCAGGCTTTCCACGCTTTCCAGGTGTTGATCAGACCGTTGGTGGAGCAGTCGTGGCTGGTGACAGCCTCGTTGTTGCCCAGCTCCGGCAGGATCTTGTTGGCCAGCTGTTTGCCCAGCTCCACACCCCACTGGTCGAAGGAGAAGATGTTCCAGATTGCGCCCTGTACGAAAATCTTGTGCTCGTACATGGCGATCAGGGCACCCAGGGTTTTCGGGGTCAGGCTCTTGAACAGGATGGAGTTGGTCGGGCGGTTGCCTTCGAACACCTTGAACGGCACCAGATCCTTGACCTGCTCCAGGGTTTTGCCTGCCGCCAGGAACTCGGCTTCAACCTCTTCCTTGCTCTTGCCGAAGGCCAGTGCCTCGGTCTGGGCGAAGAAGTTGGCCAGCAGTTTCGGGTGGTGATCACCGATCGGGTTGTGGCTGATGGCCGGCGCCAGGAAGTCACAGGGGATCAGCTTGGTGCCCTGATGGATCAGCTGGTAGAAAGCGTGCTGGCCGTTGGTGCCCGGCTCACCCCAGATGATGGGGCCGGTCTGGTAGTCAACCGGCTTGCCGTTGCGATCCACGTACTTGCCGTTGGATTCCATGTTGCCCTGCTGGAAGTAGGCAGGGAAGCGGTGCATGTACTGATCGTACGGCAGGATGGCTTCGGACTCGGCACCGTAGAAGTTGTTGTACCACAGGCCAATCAGCGCCAGCAGCACCGGCACGTTCTGCTCATAGGAGGCAGTGGCGAAGTGCATATCCATCTCGAAGGCGCCTTGCAGCAGGGCTTCAAAGTTCTCGAAACCGACAGACAGGGCGATGGGCATGCCGATGGCAGACCAGGAGGAGTAGCGGCCGCCAACCCAGTCCCAGAACTCGAACATGTTGTTGGTGTCGATACCGAACTCGGCCACGGCCTTGCCGTTGGTGGAGAGGGCAGCGAAGTGTTTGGCAACGTGGGCCTTGTCACCGGCGATATTGATGAACCAGTCGCGAGCGGTCAGGGCGTTGGTCATGGTCTCCTGGGTGGTGAAGGTCTTGGAGGCCACCAGGAACAGGGTGGTTTCCGGATCGATCTTCTTCAGGGTTTCGGCGATGTGGGTGCCATCGACGTTGGAGACGAAGTGCATCTGCAGGTGGTTTTTGTAGGGACGCAGAGCCTCGGTGATCATCACAGGGCCCAGGTCAGAGCCACCGATACCGATGTTGACCACGTGCTGGATCGCTTTGCCGGTGTAGCCTTTCCACTCGCCGGAGATGATCTTCTCGCAGAAGCCCTTCATCTTGGCCAGTACGGCGTTCACTTCCGGCATCACATCCTTGCCGTCGCACTCGATGGGGCGGTCGGAGCGGTTGCGCAGGGCCACGTGCAGTACGGATCGCCCTTCGGTCATGTTGATCTTGTCGCCATTGAACATGGCATCGATCGCGCTGCGAAGATCGGTCTCTTTGGCCAGATCAACCAGCAACTTGAGGGTTTCTTCGGTGATCAGGTTCTTCGAGTAATCAACCAGGATGTCGCCGCCGAAGGTGAGGGAAAACTTGTCAAAGCGCTTCGGGTCCTGTGCGAACAGATCCTTGAGTCGGGTCTCTTTGTTTGCTGCAAAGTGGGCTTCCAGTGCCTGCCAGGCCTGGGTTTGGGTTGGATTGATGTTTTTCATAGGATTCCTGAAATGCCAAGTTGTGTTTGAACCTTGCAGGCAAGGTCCCGCCAAACCTTATTATCCGAGCATTATAGCGAGCCGGCTGGGCGGCCCGTGTAACAGAGTTTTACCGATTGTCTTTTACCGCAATGGGGCAACCGTCGGGAGTATACAACCAGAACATCGGGATTATGAGTCACGAAAGCAAGGGGGATCTTGCGCTCGCTCATGATTGGGGCTGGCCCGCAGCTCTGAAATTGTTTTCATTCAGCCGGCCTGATTATGCAGCGGATGGCGTGCCAGAAATGACAATGCCAGCCCGAAGGCTGGCATTGTGGGTTGCTGCTTTACCGCGATCATGCCTGCGGTTTTTGCATGTGCATCACCATCTGCGGGAAGGGAATTTCGATCCCTTCGGCATCAAAGGTGAGTTTCACCTTCTCGTGGAAGTCGAACCAGACACCCCAGTAGTCGCCGGTCTTGACCCACGGGCGCACCACGATATTGACCGAGGAGTCGGCCAGCGCGGCGACGGCGATGGTAGCGGCCGGATCCTTCAGGATGCGCGGCTCTTCGTTCACCAGACGCTCAAGGATCTGCTTGGCCTTGCGCAGGTCGGAGCCGTAGCCGATACCGAAGGTCATGTCGACGCGGCGGGTATCCATGCGGGAGTAGTTGACGATGGTGCCGTTGAGGATGGCGGAGTTCGGAACTACCACCATCTTGTTGTCACCGGAGGTGAGGGTGGTGGTGAATAGCTGAACGGATTGCACCACGCCAGACGTGCCTGCCACTTCGATAAACTCGCCCGCCTTGATGGGGCGGAAGATGATCAGCAGGAAGCCAGCGGCAAAGTTGGAGAGCGAGCCTTGCAGCGCCAGACCGATGGCCAGACCGGCGGCACCGATAATGGCGACGAAGGAGGCGGTCTGGACGCCGACCCGGCCCAGCGCGGCGATCACCACGAACACCAGGATGGCGTATTTGAGGATGCTGCCAACGAAGTGGGTGACAGTGGTGTCGAGCTTGCGCGCCTGCATCACTTTTACCACGCCACCGCTGAGCAGATTGGCTGCGATATAGCCGACCAGCAGGGTGAGCAGGGCGGCCGCGATGTTGACGGCATACTCGATCAGCAGGCCCTGGTTATTGACCAGCCAGGTCTGCGCTTCGGTAATGATTTCGGGTTCCATAGGATGTCCTTTCGGGTGCTAAAGGTTTATGGCGCATGAATCTAACATCGCAGCGCGACAGTCCGGGTCGCATCTGGTGCTTATTTTACTGCCATAAAAAACTGCCACAAAAAAGAAGGGAGGCCAAGGCCTCCCTTCTTCAAGCTAGGTGAAAAGCGCTGCCGATCAACTTTGTAGCAGTTGACTGCGAATAAATTGCCACTGATCCTCAAAGCCGGCGGTGGGCTTGAGCTTGAACTCGGAGCGGACGAACTGACTGATGCGACCTTCGGTGTAGGCCAGCAGCAGATTGGCCAGCATGGTCTCATCGAGCTGGAAGCCCTGACCCTCGCGCAGTCGCTTCTCGCGCAGCACCTGTTTGATCTGGGTCTCCAGCTTGTCGAACAGGATGCTGATGCGGTCTCGCAACCGGTCATGCTCCCCCAGCAGGGCATCGCCGTTGAGGATGCGGGTAATGCCGGGATTGCGCTCGGCGAACACCAGCAGCAACTGCAGGATGTGGTGGCAGCGCGCCATGGTGTCTTTCTCTTCCGCCATGATCAGATTGACCCGTGACAGCAGGGAATCCTCGATAAAGTCGATCAGCCCCTCGAACATCCGCGCCTTGCTGGGAAAGTGTCGATAGAGGGCAGCTTCAGATACGCCGACCTCGGCCGCCAGACGGGCCGTGGTGATACGCTGCCCCGGACTGGTTTCCAGCATATGGGCGAGCGCCTGCAGGATCTGATCGCGCCGACTCTGTTTCTGATTACTGCTTGCCATGGATTCCCCTAAAAAAACAATGGCTTGATTCTGTTATTAGGCACCGCCCATCAGGTTGGTGTGGTCTGTTATTGACGACCGGAAGAACCAAAACCGCCTTCGCCCCGTTCGCTCTGGTTGAACTCATCGACCAGTTGGAAGGTGGCCTGAACCACCGGCATGATTACCAGCTGGGCGATACGCTCGCCGGGTTGCATGGTGAACTCATCCTTGCCGCGGTTCCAGACCGAGACCATCAGCTGACCCTGATAGTCGGAATCGATCAGACCGACCAAGTTGCCCAGCACGATGCCGTGCTTATGGCCAAGGCCGGAGCGGGGCAGAATGGTGGCACACAGACCCGGATCCTGAATGTGAATAGCCAGACCGGTCGGTACCAGAGTGGTATCGCCCGGAGCCAGAGTCAGCGGCGCATCCAGCAGGGCACGCAGATCCATGCCGGCAGAGCCGGGAGTGGCGTAGGCGGGCAGCGGGTACTCGGTACCGATACGGGCATCCAGAATCTTCAGTTCAATTTGTGTTGTCATGAATCGCTTTTTCAGTTGGATCTTGTGTTGGCGCCCATCTTGGCAAGGCGGGGCGCCGTGAGTCTTGTTCTTTCGGGGCGCTTAGCGCCGATAGTGACACGCAATCAGGGCAACCAGATGACGGGCCAGCGTCAGCTTGTCGGCCAGCGGCAGAGGCGCCTGGCCCCCTTGCCAGAACACGGTCAGGGCGTTGTCATCGGCGTTGAAGCCTTGCCCCTCGCGGGATACATCGTTGGCGGCGATCATGTCCAACCGCTTTCGCTGCAATTTATCGAGGGCGTATTGTTCCACATCCACGGTTTCGGCGGCAAATCCGACAGTGAAGGGTTTGTCTGGAAGGGCGCCGACGGCAGCAATGATGTCGGGATTTTTCACCAGCTTCACCACCATCTGATCGTTGTCACCGGTCTTCTTGATCTTCTGGCTGGCGACCTGCTCGGGGCGGTAGTCGGCCACCGCAGCGCAACCGATGAAGAGATCGCATTCTCCCACCCGGCTCATCACCGCCTGATGCATCTGTTCGGCGCTCTCGACATCAATGCGGGTGACGCCCACAGGTGTAGCCAGCGTTACCGGGCCGCTCACCAGCGTCACCTCGGCGCCCGCTTCACGAGCGGCGCGGGCGATGGCAAAGCCCATCTTGCCGGAGCTGTGGTTGCTGATGTAGCGCACCGGATCGAGCGCCTCGCGGGTCGGACCGGCGGTCAGCAGTAGCTTGACGCCCGCCAGCAAGGGCTCGGCGGCCAGCTGCTGGCAGCAGCGCTCCACCAGTTCGAGGGGATCCAGCATCCGGCCCGGGCCCACATCGCCACAGGCCTGGCTGCCGGAGTCCGGCCCCCACAGCAGGACGCCGCGGCTGGCCAGGGTCTTGAGATTGGCTTGGGTGGCTGCGTTGAGGTACATCTGCTGGTTCATGGCGGGCGCCAGGGCGACCGGTGCCGGGGTGGCCAGACAGAGGGTGGTGAGCAGTTCGTCGGCCATGCCGGCCGCCATACGCGCCATCAGGTTGGCGCTGGCGGGGGCGATCAATACCAGATCGGCCCACTTGGCCAGCTCGATATGGCCCATGCCCGCTTCGGCAGCCGGATCCAGCAGGCTGTCCGCCACCGGATGGCCGGAGACCGCCTGCAGGGTCAGTGGCGTGATGAACTCCTTAGCGGAGCGGGTCATCACCACCCGCACCTCGGCACCCTGATCTTTCAGACGGCGTACCAGCTCGGCACTCTTGTAGGCGGCGATCCCGCCGCTGACACCCAACAGGATGCGTTTATCGGCCAATCTCATCTGCTGTTTCTCTATCCGGCTCACTTTGACTGGTCGGCTAAGATACCACAGGCAGGGGATGACGACAGGGGTTGGCATCAAGGGGTTGTGGCGGGGAACACGCAAATATTTGCTATGTTTTTCCTCAACAGGGAGAGAGGAGAGACAAATGAGCATCAAGGAGTGGCCGGAAGATGAACGTCCCAGAGAGAAGCTGCTGCGACAGGGGCCGACGGTGCTCAGCGATGCCGAGCTGCTTGCCATCTTCCTGCGTACCGGCGTCAATGGCCTGAGTGCGGTCGATCTCTCCCGTAACCTGTTGAATCAGTTCGGATCGCTGCGCAATCTGCTGGGTGCGGATCAGCGCGCTTTCTGCGAGGCCCACGGCCTTGGCCCGGCCAAATATGCCCAGTTGCAGGCGGTGCTGGAGATGGCCAAACGCCATCTGGCGCAGCAGTTGCAAAGGGGTGATGCCCTCACCTCGCCCCAGCTGACCCGCGACTATTTGCAAGCCCAGCTGCGGGATCGGCCGCGCGAAGTGTTTGCCCTGCTGCTGCTCGACAATCAGCACAGAGTCATTCAATTTGTTGAGCTTTTTTACGGCACAATCGACTCGGCGAGCGTCTGGCCAAGAGAAATCGTGCAGATCGCGCTCAAACATAATGCAGCCGCGGTGATTCTGGCGCATAATCACCCGTCCGGCGTCGCCGAGCCCAGTAGGGCCGACCGCCAGATCACGGATCGGATCACGGCCGCTTTGGCCCTGATCGATATCAGAGTGCTGGATCACTTGGTGATCGGTGATGGCATCACGGTTTCTTTTGCCGAGCGCGGTTGGCTATAACTGTGCTCTGGCACCGTATTAGTTGATCTTTGATCACGGATGCTGTATAAAATGCCGCCTTCTGTTTGCCCCGCAATCGAAGGCCAGCGGGGCAGATATTTGCTCGAGCAATGAAGTAAGATTTGGAGAGACTGACATGTCTAGAGTATGCCAAGTAACCGGCAAGCGCCCGGCAGTTGGTAACAACCGTTCGCACGCTAACAACGCTACCAAGCGTCGTTTCCTGCCGAACCTGCACACTCACCGTTTCTGGGTTGAGAGTGAAAAACGCTTCGTAAGCCTGCGCGTATCCGCAAAAGGCATGCGTATCATCGACAAGCGTGGCGTTGAAGTGGTTCTGGCTGAACTGCGCGCCAGCGGTGTTAAGGTATAAGGAATTAGATCATGGCTAAAGGTATTCGCGAGAAAATTCGCCTGAACTCCAGCGCCGGTACTGGTCACTTCTATACCACTACCAAAAACAAGCGCACCATGCCCGAAAAAATGGAAATCAAAAAGTTTGATCCCGTTGTTCGTCAGCATGTGATCTACAAGGAAGGCAAAATCAAGTAATTACTTGATGCTGCATTCCCAAAAACCCGGCCTTGTGCCGGGTTTTTTTATGCGCCGAATTCAGTACACTGCCGGTTCAAAGGGAGGCTTGCCATGTTCAAACTGAGCCGCAAAGGCTGGAACAACGTGATCATCGTGGTGGTACTGATCGTGATCACCCTGCTGCACCGGCTGGAGCTGGCCCAGCAGGAGAACAGCGCCAAACGCGCGCGTCCGCTGCTGCCGGAGGATGCGGTGGTGCTTACCTGGCAGGGGCCGAGCTGGCAGATTGAACGGATCGGTCAGGGCTGGCGCAGTGGGCCGGATCTGGGGCTCGACAGCAAGCAGCTGGCGGCTCATATCGCACGCTGGCAGGGCTGGCTGCTGCCACCCGGCGAAGCGGTACGCGGTGCCCCCGTTACCCTCAGGGTGTGGATTGCCGGCCAGAACGATCCGGTCGAGATCGGCCTCTATCAGAACAGCGGTCAGTATGGTGCCCAGCTGCCGTCCGGTCTCTGGCTCGCCCTCACTGCCGAGCAGTATCGCGATCTGCTGCGTCCTGCCCCCTGATTTCCTTTTCCTTGCGAGGTGCCCATGCCTGAATTGCCAGAAGTTGAAGTCAGCCGTCAGGGGATCTCTCCCTGGCTCACCGGTATCAAGGTGACACGCGTGGTGGTGCGGGATGGCCGCCTGCGCTGGCCGATCCCCGGTGAGATTCAGGAGCTGGTGGACCTCACCATCCATCGGGTGCGCCGCCGTGCCAAATACCTGCTGCTGGAGACCGATTTCGGCACCGCCATCCTCCATCTGGGGATGTCCGGCAGCCTGCGGGTACTGGATATCGGCACCCCGGCCGAGAAGCACGACCACGTGGATATCGAGCTGGAGAATGGCAAGCTGCTGCGGCTCAACGATCCGCGCCGCTTCGGTGCCCTGTTGTGGACCCGTGAACCGGCCGAAGCCCACGCGCTGCTCGCCAAGCTGGGGCCAGAGCCGCTCACCGATGCCTTCAATGCCGATTACCTGCAGGGGCGCGCCAAGGGGCGCAGTACTGCAATCAAGCAGTTCCTGATGGACAATCAGGTGGTGGTCGGGGTGGGCAACATCTACGCCAACGAGGCGCTCTATGCCGCCGGCATTCACCCCAAGCGGGCGGCGGGTACTATCAGTGCCAAACGGCTGGGAACCCTGGTGGCAGAGATAAAGCGGGTACTGGCCGAGGCGATTCGTCAGGGCGGCACCACCCTCAAGGACTTCACCAGCGCCGATGGCAAGCCGGGCTATTTCGTGCAGCAGTTGCAGGTCTATGGCCGTGGCGGGCAGCCCTGTTTCCACTGTCACACCCTGCTGACCGAGATCAGAATGGGGCAGCGCACCACGGTTTTTTGCACTCATTGCCAGCGCTGAGCGTACTTTTTTCCCCGATCCGGGGGAAGTTGTAACAGCATATTTCCAGGCTGTTGAATATTTGCGCAGTCATCACTAGTATCTGCGGCCGTTCAGGCGGTTTGAGAACTAGAAATGACTTTAAAATCAATAGACTGGGAATATCTATCCCAGCAAGAGCGCTATTGCGCCAAGAAAATGGCCCGCTTCCTCTACCCCGAGGGGTGCGAGCGCCAAACCTTCAATCGCGGCAAGTTCGTGCTTCGCAGTCTGCTCTATCGCAAGTCGCTAAGCCGGGTCTTCAATCTGTTCCGGTGCGAGTCGCTCAAAGCGCTGCCGGCCATTTATCCCGAGCTGCTCGACAAGCCGATGCGTCCCTATCGCTTCGCTAGCGCCAGTGCCCGCCAGCGGGTCGAGATGCTTGAAAACCACTACCGGTTGCTGCTGGAGTGCTACCCGCAACTGATCGAGCGGCTCTATCTGGGTGAGGGGATCTCGCTGGGGCACTATCCCCAGAGCGGCTGTCGCATTCTGCTGCGCCATGATGGCACTTTTCGCCGCGAGGCCGAGCTGGCACTCTCCATCGTCAACAATGAGGAGCAACGCCTTTACAGCTGTGCGTTCTCGCTGGCGGGCAGTGCGGAACGTCTGATGCTGATGATCGGCTCCATGCAAGGGCCGGAGCCTGCGGTCGACAATGCCCAGGATCGGGTGCGTGAGCTGACCAAAGAGGGACACGGCCTGCGGCCCAAATCCTTGCTGGTGCAACTGGTGCTGCAACTGGCGCAGAGCATGGGGGCGGCGGAGGTGCTGGCGGTGCGCAAGCAGGCCCACGTGTTTCAGGCCAGGCGCTACAGCAGCAAGCAGAAAGCCAACCTGCAGGCCGATTATGACGAGCTGTGGCAGGAGTTCGACGCTCGTGATGTGGATGCCAACTTCGTCGCCCTGCAAGCTCAGCCGCGCAAGCCGCTGGAGGAGATCGCCTCCAAGAAGCGGGCCATGTACCGGCGCCGCTACGAGTGGCTCGATCTGCTGGTGCAGGAGATGAGCGAGCAGTTTGCTCGTGAGTAACCGGCAAGCAGGTGGACCTCTTCATAACGAGACAGATACAACAAGGGCTACCTGCGGGTAGCCCTTGTTGTATCTGCCAATCAGTAGGGAGATTAGCGCTGTTGCTGTTTGGCTGCGATAGCCTGTGCCACTAAGGGGTCGACAAACTGGCGGATATCGCCACCGTGTAGCGCCACCTCTTTCACTAGGGTGGAAGAGATAAAGGAGTTCTCCTCCGCCGGGGTGAGGAAGACGCTCTCAAGCGTGGGCATCAGGCGGCGGTTCATATTGGCCAGCTGGAACTCGTACTCGAAGTCGGAGACGGCGCGCAGGCCGCGGATCAGCACATTGGCCTGATGCTCTTTGGCAAAATCGACCAGCAGCCCGGAGAAGCCCACCACCTTGACGTTGGGAAGCTGGCTGGTCACTTGCTGGACAAGCTGGACACGTTCCGCCAGATCGAACAGCGGGCGCTTGCTCGGGCTGTTGGCGACGCCGACGATCACCTCGTCAAACAGCTTGGCGGCGCGGCCGATCAGGTCGGCATGGCCATTGGTAACGGGATCAAATGTCCCGGGATAGATCACCCTGGTAGTCATCTTTGTGGTCCTGCAACCTGGAAATTTGGTCGCATTATAAGGTCGTCGCTTGAGAATAGCAGTGCATCAGGCAAGAATACGCCATCGCGCATCAAGCCTCCCTGCATTGGTGACAGGGAGCAAAGGGATTTTTTATGAAACGTATTCTGGTCGTTCGCAATGACAAGATTGGTGACTTCATGCTGGCGTGGCCGAGTTTCGCCATGCTCAAAGGCTCCATGGAGTGTCATGTGACTGCCCTGGTTCCGGCCTACACGGCCCCGCTGGCCCGGCTCTGCCCCTGGATTGACGAGGTGATCATCGATCCGGGCGTGCGTGCCGACAAGGAGCAACAGCGGGCACTGCTGGCCCGGATCAAGGCGGCGGCGTTCGACGCGTCCATCTGCCTCTTCTCCAACTCCCGCAACGCCATGCTGGTGTGGAAGGCACATATCCCTTACCGGCTGGCCCCGGCGACCAAGCTGGCGCAGGTGCTCTACAACCAGCGACTGGTGCAGCGCCGTTCCCGCTCCCAGAAGCCGGAGTCCGAGTACAACCTGGAGCTGATCCGCCGCTTCCTGGCCGATCAGCAGGTGGCCGTGGTGGAGCCCCAGACCCCCTTCCTGCAGTTCGATGACGAGACCCTGCGACAGGTGCGCGAACAGCTGGCACTCAAGCTCAAGCTCGATGCCAGCCGCCCCTGGCTGATGGTGCATGCCGGTAGCGGCGGTTCGGCCAACAACCTCTCCATCGAGCAGTATGCCCGCATCATCATCAAGCTCAATCAGGCCTGCCCCGAGCTGCAGTGCGTGCTGACCGCAGGCCCGGGTGAGGAGAAGATGGCCGAACAGCTGGCGGCCGAGTTGCTGGCCCACGGCGGCAACGGCTGGATCTACCGCTCCAGCGATGGTCTGCCGATGTTCTGTCAGGTGCTGGCTAACGCCGCCCTGTTCGTTGCAGGCAGTACTGGCCCGCTCCATATCGCTGGCGCGCTCGATGTGCCGACCATCGGCTTCTTCCCGATGCGCCGCTCCGCTACTCCGCTGCGCTGGAAGCCCCTCAACAGCGAAGGGCGTCACCTCGCCTTCAGCCCGCCGGAGGATAGCGACCATCCTGAGGATATGAGCCAGCTCGATCCCAAGGCCATGGTGCCGGTGATGGCCCGCTGGGCGGCGCCTTTCTGGCGCAAGTAAGGTATGCAGTAATGCAAACAGGGCCCCGCGGGGCCCTGTTTCGTATGACGGTTATTCCGGCTGCTGCGGCTGCTGGCGCACCCAGAGGTCGGCGTATTTGACGAAGGTGGAATGGGCGGAGAGGATCGCCAGCAGCAACCCCTGCTTGCCGTCGAGGAAGCCCGCTTTGAGCAGGTACATCTTGAGGAAGCAGCCGACAGCGTGGATCAGCCCCTGACTGAGAGAGCCCTTCTTGCCGCGAGCGGTGCGCTGATCGGCCCAGGCGCGGGCATAACCGGCCGATTTCACCAGATAGTGCTCCAGATCCCGATAGGTGAAGTGGAGCAGGTCACCATGAATATTGACGATCTTCATGTTGGCGCGCACTTCCACCTTTTCGTGCACCAGTGCCTCGTTGTAGCTGGTGAGCGCCTTGGGATAGAGGCGCAGCACCCGATCCGGATACCAGCCGCTGTGGCGGATAAAGCGGCCAAACACCCAGGAGAGGCGCGGGATCGAGTAGATGGTATCGCTGGCCGGATTGGCCATCACCTCGGCGATGGAGGTTTTCAGCTCGGGGGTGAGCCGCTCGTCGGCGTCCAGCCACAGCACCCAGTCGGATTGCACGTGGGACTGGGCCAGTCGGCGCTGTTTGCCAAAGCCCGGCCACTTGGCGTTGACGAAGAAGCGGGCACCAAACTCGGCAGCGATGGCCGGGGTCTCGTCCTGACTGCCGGAGTCCAGAATGACGATCTCGTCCACCAGTCCGTCGAGGGAGGCGAGGCACTTGCGCAGGTTGTCGGCTTCATTCTTGACGATCAGAACGGCAGCCAGAGTCGGTTTTTTCACGAATGTGGGCTCACGGTTATTGCCCGGCTGGCGGGTCGAATGCGTATTGATGGGCCATTCTAACGGAAAAATGGGCCAAAGAGAGAGCCGCCATTGCCCGTTTCCATCAGCTGTTTGACTGTCTCCTCTCGTCCGGTTGGAAGCGGGCCACCGCTGGAAAAATGGGGTGACGGCAGCGTCTGCCAAGGATCTTCTGTTATTTATCCAGTCATTCTTGGGGCATAATCTCGCCCAGTGATGATTAACAGCCGGGCCAGACCCGAGAGAAGACGCGTAATGAAAATATTGGTGATCGGCCCCTCCTGGGTCGGCGATATGGTGATGTCCCAGAGTCTCTACAAGGCGATCAAGGCCAACCATCCGGAGTGCGAGCTGCACGTGATGGCCCCCGCCTGGTGCTGCGCCCTGCTGGAGCGGATGCCGGAGGTGGACAAGGCGATCACCATGCCCCTTGGCCACGGTGACTTCAAGCTGGTGGCACGCCGCCGCCTCGGCAAGCAGCTGGCGGCGGAGAAGTACGATCAGGCCATCGTCCAGCCCAACTCCATGAAGTCGGCGCTGATCCCCTGGTTTGCCCGCATTCCGGTCCGTACCGGCTGGAAGGGCGAGAGCCGCTACGGTCTGCTCAACGACCTGCGCAGCAACAAGTCTGCTTTTCCGCTGATGGTGGAGGGCTATCTGGCGCTCGCCTATCCCAAGGCGCAGATGAAGAGCCGGGCCGATATTCCGACCATTCCGCACCCCTCTCTGCACGTCGATCTGGTTAACCAGAGCAAGGCGCTGGAGCGATTGGGGCTGGATCGCGCCCGCCCGGTGCTGGTGCTCTGTCCCGGTGCCGAGTTTGGCCCGGCCAAGCGCTGGCCGGAGGGGCACTACGCCGTGGTGGCTCAGCAGCATCTGGACGAGGGGTGGCAGGTGTGGATCTTCGGCTCCAACAAGGATGTGCCGGTAGCCAATACCATCCGGGATCGGGTCAACCTGCTGACCCGCCCCAACTGCCACGTGCTGGCGGGCAAGACCAGCCTGCACGAGGCGATCGATCTGATGGCGCTGGCCAGCCGGGTCATCTCCAACGACTCCGGCCTGATGCACATCGCCGCCGCCCTCAACCGGCCGCTGGTGGGCGTCTATGGCTCCACTTCGCCGCTCTACACCCCGCCGCTGGCGGATCGGGTCGAGATCGTTCACACCGACATCGAGTGTCGCCCCTGCTTCAAGCGCACCTGCAAGTTCGGCCATCTCAAGTGCCTGATCGAGCTGGCGCCGGAGCAGGTGGTCGATGCCTGCAAGAAGCTGGAGCAGAGTCAGTAAGATGCCCTACCGCCTGCTCTACAACCTGCTGATCCATCTGGGATTGCCGCTGGCGCTGCTGGCCCTCTACAAGCCTAAGAAAGGCAAGCCCGGCTTTGGCAAGCGCTGGGCCGAGCATCTCGGGCGGCTGCCCGCCACCGGACAGGAGGCGCCGCTCTGGATCCATGCGGTGAGCGTGGGGGAGACGCTGGCCATCACGCCGCTCATTCGCGCCCTCAAGGCGGAGCGGCCCGATCTGCCGATCCTGCTCACCACCACCACCCGCACCGGTGCCGATCAGGCTGCCAGGCTGGGGGATCTGGTGATCCATCGCTACGCGCCGCTCGACTACCCCTGGGCCATTGCCGCCTTTCTCGACACCTTCAAGCCGCGCGCGCTCTGGGTGATGGAGACCGAGCTGTGGCCGAACTGGCTGGCCGCCTGCGAGGCGCGCCACCTGCCGGTGACCATCATCAACGCCCGCCTCTCCGAGCGTTCCTGCCAGCGTTATGCCCGCTTCCACGGTGCCTTCGACGCCCTGAGCCGGCCGCTGACCCATCTGCTCTGTCAGCATCAGGATGACGCCGACCGCTTCGCCCGCCTCGGCATCGATCGTTCGCGGCTGGCGGTGACCGGCTCCATCAAGTTCGACATCCAGTTTGGTGACGAGGTGCAGGCCAAGGGGCGCGCCCTGCGCCAGCAGCTGGGTGCCGAGCGGCCGGTCTGGATCGCCGCCAGCACCCATCTGGGTGAGGACGAGCAGGTGCTGGCCGCCTTCGATCTGCTGCTCAAACGCCATCCCGACGCGCTGCTCATTCTGGTACCTCGCCACCCCGAGCGGTTTGACCGGGTGGCCGAGCTGTGTGCCCCTTACGGCTGCGTGCGGCGCACTGATGGTGCTGCGGTGAGTGCGGAGGATAAGGTCTATCTCGGCGATACCATGGGCGAACTGCCGCTGATGCTGGCGGCGGCCGATGTGGCCTTCGTCGGCGGCAGTCTGGTGAAGATCGGTGGTCACAACCTGCTGGAGCCGGCAGCGCTCGGCAAGCCCTGCCTGACCGGTCCCGCCTACTTCAACTTCAGCGATATCACCCGCCAGCTGGTGGCTCAGGGGGGCGCCGCCATCGTGGCCGATGCCGCCGAGCTGGGCGAGCGGGTGAGCCAGCTGTTTGCCGACGAGAGCGCCCGCCGCGAGATGGGCGAGCAGGCCCGCGCCGTGGTGCTGCGCAATCAGGGAGCCCTGGCGCGTACCCTCTCGCACTGCCTGACCGCACTGGAGAACGACTGAACCCATAACGAGCATCGTACTGGCTCTCGATTTTCAACTGCAAAAGCGCCAAAGCAGCTGCTCCCCGTTTCACACGTCATCAAAGAGGCAACCATGTTCAAGGCTCTGTTACTGGAAAACCAAGACGGCAAGACTGTTCCGACTCTGACCCGGCTGGCCGAGAGCCAGTTGCCGGAAGGTGAGGTGCGGGTAGCGGTCGCTTACAGCTCCATCAACTACAAGGATGGGCTGGCCATCACCGGCAAAGGCAAGATAGTGCGCCAGTGGCCGCTGGTGCCCGGCATCGACTTCACCGGTACCGTGCTCGAATCTGCCGACAGCCGCTATCAGACCGGCGACAAGGTGGTGCTGACCGGTTGGGGCGTCGGCGAAGGGCACTGGGGCGGCATGGCCGAACAGGCGCGGGTCAAGGGGGACTGGCTGGTGCCGTTGCCCGCCGGGCTGGATGAGCGCCAGGCCATGTGCATCGGTACCGCCGGTCTCACCGCCATGCTCTGCGTGCTGGCACTGGAAGAGGCGGGTATTACTCCAGATAGCGGCGAGGTGCTGGTCACCGGTGCGGCAGGCGGCGTGGGGGCCACCTCGGTTGCCCTGCTGGCAGCCCTTGGCTATCAGGTGGCTGCGCTGACCGGTCGTCCGGAAGAGCAGGGCGCCATGCTCACTGCGCTGGGTGCCAGCCGCATCGTGCCGCGCAGCGAGCTGCTGGTGCCTGCCAAACCGCTGGAGAAGCAGCTGTGGGCCGCTGCCATCGATACCGTCGGCAGTCAGGTGCTGGCCAAGCTGCTGGCCCAGATGAACTATGGCGGCGCCGTGGCGGCCTGCGGGTTGGCGGGCGGCTTTGATCTGCCTACCAGTGTGATGCCCTTCATCCTGCGCAATGTGCGGCTACAGGGGGTCGATTCGGTGATGTGCCCGTTTGAACGTCGTCAACTGGCGTGGCAGCGACTGGCACGGGATCTTCCTGCCAGCTTCTTCGCTCAGGCGGTCACCGAGATTGGGTTGGAGCAGGTAGTGGAGGCAGCCGAGGCCATTACGCAAGGCCAGATCGCCGGCCGGACCCTGGTCAAACTTTGAACTCTTTCTGACTGGCGAGCCCGACAATTCCGGATAAAATTGGAGTGCGGGTGAACTATCCAAGGAGAGTGAAGATGGGTGGACACAAGCCGGATTACGACTCCTCTGATGATGATTGGGAGCCGGATTCCTGGGAAGAAGAGCTGGATCAGTGGGAAGATGAAAGCTGGCAGGATGATGACACTTTCGATGACCAGTGAACCACGGCATTGAACGAACAGGCGGGCTTTGGGCCCGCCTGATTTTTTTGCCGCGCTCACATGGCTGAGCGTTCGTCCTTGGTCAGGGGCGGGGCGCTGAGTAGAATGAACTGCCCAAATGACGCTCAAGGATGACTATGCGACTCACCATCATATTGTTGGCTGCCCTGCTGGGTGGCTGTGTCTCCAACGATGATCCCTGCGAGAAGGTGTGGAGTGAGGTGGGGGAGGCGGATGGCAAGCTGGGCTTCACCACTGAGCGGATCGAGTTCCATCAGGGCCAGTGTGGCAAGAAGGTGGATGCCGAACGGTGGAAGCAGGGACACCAGAAGGGATTGGCATGGTATTGCCGCCCCGAGCACCTCTATCTGGCTGGCCGCTCAGGCGAGGAGTATCGCGGCGTTTGCCCGAACGACATGCAGGCCCGCCGGCTGTTCGAACAGGGGCGTCAGGGGTGGACCGATCAATAACGCCCTGACAGGGAGGGGCGTTACTCCTCTTTCAAACGCAGCGGCTGGCAGAGGTAACCCTTGTCATTGGCACTGCGGGCACACTTGCTGCAGACAAACTTGGGTTTGCGGACTATCTTGCGCAACGCCTTGAGATCGGTGGGGATCTCGTGACGGCGCCATTCACACAGGGTTTTGCTGCCCATAACGACTACCTCTACGACTTGACGGCCGTATTGTAATCGATTTTCATTTCGAATAAACCGACAAAGCTCGCTTATTGGCCGATATGCCAATAAGCGATTGTTTCGGGAGGGATTACTGGTAGAGGAACTTGGTGAAGATAAGCTCGCGCACCGCTTTCTTGCCGGTCTCTTTCACCAGCAGTTCGTTGACGGTTGTCTCGCACTCCTTGCGCAGCTCTTCTCGGTTGGTCAGGGACTTCACTTGATCGGCATTTTTGCTGCCAATCAGACGGATGATGGCATCGCGGATCAGCGGGTCATGCTGCTCCAGCAGCTTGAGATCGGCTTCGTTTTCCGCCATCAGCTCTACCGTGACCCGGATATAACCGAGGGTTTTGCTATCACTCAGGTAGTTGGTGATGATGTCGGGATCGAGCGCGTGGTAGGAGAAACCGGGCTTGGCAGCCCCCTCTGCGCCCTCGGCGGGCGGCTCATCTTCAGCCAGAGCTTGCTGCTGCAGGGCGCCACAGCTCAGTAACAATACCAGCAGAATTTTGAAGATCTTCATATAGATGGCTCATCAGCAAGAGATAACCCATTTTTGATGTTGCCATCGGGGCCGTCAAGCACGGATGTTCTTACATTTCGCTATTGATTTACGGATAATAAACCGGATTTTAACCTGAACACGGAAATCTCTGGATGGTGAAGCTGTGAAGTCCGAGTTGACTGTTCCCCTCACGCCGTTAAGCGGGTGGCTGGCCCCCGAATGTTGCGAATTGCCCGCCAGCTTGCGCCCCTGGCTGCTGGAGCCCGGCTCCATGACCCGGCGTCTGCGTCAGTACAATCGCCACTTTTCGGTGGAGTGGCTGGGCAATCACCCGGTCGCCCTTACTGCCGATGAGCAGTGGCTGGTGGATTCGGCCTCGCCGGCCGGTATCTGCCGCGAGGTGATCCTGCACGGGGATCGTGGGCCCGCCGTGCTGGGCTGGACCCTGTTTGCCGATGACGCACTGCAAGGGAGCGGCATTGCCGAGCTTGGCGAGCAGCCGCTGGGTGAGCGGGTATTTGGCCATGAGCCTGCCCGCCGCGATCATCTGCAACTGGCCCGTTTCGATATTGCCGCCAATCCCCGTTGCCCGGCCGCCACTGTCTGGGGGCGTCGTTCCCGTCTGTTTCTAGGGCAGTGGCCACTGCTGGTGCACGAGCTGTTTCTGCCCTCTCTCGTCTGTGACAAGGAGCTGGAGTGAATCTGTTAACCAAGGAGCGGGGACTTGCCTACATGCAGTTGGCCCGCGTCGACAAACCCATAGGTACTCTGCTGCTGCTGTGGCCAACCCTGTGGGCGCTCTGGCTGGCCGCTGGTGGCCTGCCCAATCTCTGGGTGCTGACCGTGTTTGTGGTCGGGGTCTTTCTGATGCGCTCGGCAGGGTGCGTGATCAACGATTATGCGGATCGCAACTTCGATGGCCACGTCAAACGCACCGCCGGTCGCCCCTTGCCCACGGGTAGAGTCAAGCCGTGGGAGGTGCTGGCGCTCTTCTTCGTGCTGGCGCTTATCTCGTTTGCGCTGGTGCTGACCATGAATCCGCTCACCATCGGCCTGTCGTTTGTCGCCCTGCTGCTGGCGGTGAGTTACCCCTTCATGAAGCGCTTTATCTCCAACCCCCAGCTGGTGCTCGGGATGGCCTTCTCATGGTCGATCCCGATGGCCTATGCGGCGCAGGCAGATGCCCTGCCGCTGGTGGCCTGGCTGCTCTTCTTCGCCAACCTGCTCTGGACCGTGGCTTACGACACCCAGTACGCCATGGTGGATCGGGATGATGACCTCAAGATCGGCCTCAAATCCAGCGCCATCCTGTTTGGTCGTTACGACAAGCGGATCATCGGCGCACTGCAACTCTCGACGCTGCTGCTGTTGCTGGCGGTCGGGCAACTGATGACGCTGGGGGGCTGGTATTACTGGGGATTGCTGGGAGCGGCGGTGCTGTTTGTCTATCAGCAGCGGCTTATTCGCGAGCGGCAGCGGGAAGCCTGCTTCCAGGCGTTTCTCAACAACAACTATGTGGGGGCGCTGGTGTTTGCCGGTCTGGTGCTTGACTACCTGCTGGCGTGACATGTTCCCGCGCAGACTCCGATAAAAAAGAAGGCCGCATGATGCGGCCTTCTTTGTTTGCGTTGCAGATCAGAGCTGATTGCCTGCCTGAATGGTGCGGCGGATCTTGTTGCTCAGCAGCGGCACTATGTTGTCGGCCAGCGCCTGGAAGCGGCCAAGATCCGGCTTGCACTCGGGAGAGAGGTAGCCCTCTTTGCGCAAGGTGTGGATCAGGGTGCTGAACAGCTTCTGGTCGAAGAACTCGGGGGCGTTGATGCCGTGCAGGGTGCCGAGGCGCTCTGCCATCATCAGGCCGTCCGCTTCCAGCTGCTCCGCCTCGATATGGGGCTGGGCCAACACCCGGGTCAGCACGATGGCGTAGCGTTGCAGGGTCTCCTGAATGCTCTCCGCCAGCAGCAGCAGGCGCATCTGGTTGGCCGGATTGACCCAGTAGCCGTCATCGCGGGTCTCGATCAGTTGCTGGGTCTGCAGGGCATCGAGCAGGCTGTCGACCAGCGCCGGCAGATCCTCCTCTTCATAACGCAGGAACAGCTCGGTCTTGAGCAGCGGATAGATGTCGATGCAACGGGCCATGATCTCGCTGCGGGAGATCCCTTCGCACCGTTCGATCAATGCCGCCACCAGAGAGGGCATGGCGAACAGGTGGAGGATGTTGTTGCGGTAGTAGGTCAGCAGGATCGCCTGATAGCGGTCGAGACTGATGATCTGCCCCAGCTTGTCCTCGCTGACCTCGAACTTGTTGAGCTCCATCGCCTGATCCAGCAGGGTCTTGGCATCCTCATCCGGAATGGTGCTCTGCGGGCTGTAAGGCACCGCTTTGAGCAGATCCAGATAGGTGTTGAGCTGGGCCTGCAATTCGTCGCGGGTCAGGGCGTGGCGCTCGGCGGCCAGCAGCGCCAGCGCGCTCAGGGTCAGGCCGTTGACGGCGGCAGCGCCGTTGATGCGGGTCATCAGCAGTTCGGCCAGATTGTTGACGGTGCCCGCCATCCACTCCGGACGCTCCTCTTCCCCGATGTGCTTTTTCCAGTCGGGGATGTGTTCGCTCAGGTAGCTGTTGAGAGTCAGCGGCTCGCCGAAGTTGACGAAACCACGGCCGTAGTTGCGCAGCTTGCGCAGGATGCCGAGCACCTGCAGGAAGCTCTCTTTCTCCTTGCGGCTCCCTTTGAGCTCGTTGTGGTAGGTGTTCACCTCCATCACGTGCTCGTAGCCCAGATAGACCGGCACCAGAGTGACCGGCCTGTCCAGCCCGCGCATCATCGCCTGCAGGGTCATCGCCAGCATGCCGGTCTTGGGCGGTAGCAGACGGCCGGTACGGGAGCGACCACCTTCGGTGAAGAACTCTACCGAGTAACCCTTGGCAAACAGCAGGTTGAGGTATTCCCGGAATACCGTGCTGTAGAGCGGGTTGCCCTTGAAGGTGCGGCGAATGAAGAAGGCGCCGCCGTGGCGGAAAATCGGGCCCGCCGGCCAGAAGTTGAGGTTGATGCCTGCCGCGATATGGGGTGGCACCATCCCCTGGTGGTAGATGACGTAGGAGAGCAGCAGGTAGTCCATGTGGCTGCGGTGGCAGGGAACGTAGACGATCTCGTGTCCTTCCTGCGCCAGTTGGCGCACCTTCTCGGCGCCATTGACCGACAAACCGCGGTAGAGTTTGTTCCACAGCCAGCCGAGGAAGCTCTCGCCCAGGCGGATCAGACGGTAAGAGAAGTTGGAGGCGATCTCGTCCATGTAGCCATGGGCACGCTTTTGCGCCTTCTCGAGGCTGATCCCTTCGCGCTGGGCCTCCTCTTCAATCGCCTGCTGGATCACCGCGGAGTCGAGCAGCTGCTTGAACAGCAGGTTGCGGTTCGGCAGTTTCGGGCCGGTGGCAGCCAGCTGCTGACGGCTGAAGTGGGTACGGGCCACTCGCGCCAGCTTGTGGGCGATGGCCTCGTCGGTGCCGTGCTTGTCGGCCATGTAGCGCAGGGAGAGCGGCGGCGAGAAGCGCACCAGATTCTCGCGACCTTTGAGGATCACGATAAGCGCCTTCTTCAGCCGGTTCGGCGCCAGGCTGCTGATGATGTTGAGGCCGGAGGCTTCTTCCCCTTCCCGACCCGGAGCGCGGCCCCAGAACAGGGTGACGGGCACCACCTGGATATCCAGCTCGGGATCCTGCTTGTGCAGATCCAGCAGCTGGTGGAACTCCTGCAGGAAGGGGAGCGGTTTGCTGCGTTTGCCAAACAGGGGAGGCGGACGGTCCAGACAGACATAGCGCGGCAGCAGCTGGCCGTTGAGCTCCAGCGGCGTGAAGGGACCGGGCAGACCGAGATCCTCGCAGCACTGCTGCAAGGTCATCAGGTCGGTGATCGAACTGGTTTTCAGGGCATAAACGATGGGTCTGGCCGGATCCAGATTGAGTTCTGTGATGGGATTTTCCGGCAGGCTCTTGTGATTGACCAAGCCGCTGACCGGCCATTGCAAGATGGCTCTGGAAATCTTCTGTCCTAGGGACATGTGCGTCTGCTCTCCAAAAAAATGCGGCGTGAGCATAGCAAATCGACAGCCCCTTGTCGCCGAGAGGTACGATGAGTCGGCTGCGCAGGATCAAAACAGCAGTAAATGAGGGGTTGGTCGCGACAAATGTCAGCTGCGCCTTGCCTTGGCCACTGCACTGTATATACTGCCAGTGTGCTGTATAAAAAGACAGGTGCCAATTCTATGAAACCCCTTACCCCCCGCCAGGCCGAAGTGCTGGAGCTGATCAAGGTGAACATGAGCGAGACCGGCATGCCGCCGACTCGTGCCGAGATTGCCCAGAAGCTTGGTTTCAAGTCGGCCAATGCGGCCGAAGAACATCTGAAGGCCCTGGCCAAAAAAGGGGTCATCGAGATCATGCCGGGCACGTCCCGCGGCATTCGCCTGTTGCTCGAAGAGGAAGAGGTGCTGGAAGAGAGCGGCCTGCCGCTCATCGGCAAGGTTGCCGCCGGTGAACCCATTCTGGCTCAGGAGCATATCGAGAGCCACTATCAGGTTGATCCCGCCCTGTTCCATCCGCGCGCAGATTTTCTGCTGCGGGTGCAGGGGATGAGCATGAAGAACATCGGTATTCTGGATGGCGATCTGCTGGCGGTGCACAAGACCCAGGAGGTGCGCAACGGTCAGGTGGTCGTCGCCCGTCTCGATGAGGATGTCACCGTCAAGCGCTTCCAGCGCAAGGGCAGTCAGGTATGGCTGCTGCCGGAGAATGAAGAGCTCTCCCCCATCGAGGTGGACCTCTCCTGCCAGCAGCTCACCATCGAAGGGCTGGCGGTCGGGGTGATCCGCAACGCCGACTGGATGTAATCATCCCCGCCAACTGCGTTTGTCACACGGCCTCCTTCGGGAGGCCGTGCTGTTTCTGGCGCACTTTCCCTGTCATATCAAACAGATCATCGGCGGCGGCATTTTTGTCCTGCGCGACCGGCTACCAATCATCCATTTCAGATATATGCTCAGATCAGTGCCCTGTCGCCGAGACTGGGCTTGGCGCCTCCCTCTGACCATCGCAATGCGCAGGACGGGAGGGCCGGTAACAACGAGAATCGGGCAGTACACCTTCACGGGATATGAAGGGGGAGTGGGGAGATCCCGAGCCTTATCGGGCAAAGGGGACCACTCGTAATGGTTGCAGATAGTCGTGACGGGCCTGTTCCCAGTTCAGGCCGACGAAGCAACATGACCTGTCGGTCAAGGAGGACTGGTATGGCATCAAGATCGCCATGGGATTCAGAGGCTGGGGCTGCGCCAGCGGAATCGTCAATCACCCGTTTTGTCAAAGGTAGCCGGATGACCTGGTTTTACGGTGTCTGGCTGCACCATCGTGGTTCGCACTGGACGCTCTGGCTAGGATGCCCGAAAGAGAAGGTGGTGCGTCTGGTGCTGCTGTTCAAACGGGGTCACGGCGATCGCCAGGGGGAAGAGGGCTGGCTGGCCCCCGTGATTCCCATCGGCGTGCGGGCCATCGGCAAGATGTTGCAGCAGGGGCGTAACGCTCGCCCCTGAGCAGAAGAGACAAACAAATCCATCCATAACCGGCACCCGAGGGGGCCGGTTTTTTTATGGCCGCAACTGGCGATTAATTATGCCAAATGGTCGACTCCTGACAGGGCGTTGCACAAGATTGAACCACCTTGGCGGCTCGCTGGGGTACAATGCCTCCCTCTTGTCCGGTCACTGCTGGCCATCTGCCTCGAACTGAAAGGGTCTCTTGTTATGATGAAGCTCCGCTATCCCCTGCTCTTTCTGCTGCTGACAGCCTGTCTGATCCTGGTGTTTTACGCCACGCAGCCAGAGCAGCCGGAACAGGCCGATTATTATCCGGCGGGGCGGGACATCAATGATTTTGCCTTTACCGATGCGGACAACCAGCCGTTCACTCCTGCCAACCTGAAGGGGCACTGGACCTTCCTGTTCGTCGGCTACACCTTCTGCCCCGATATCTGCCCCACCACGCTGGCAGATATGCGCTCCGTCTATGACCAGCTGAAGAAGATGGCGCCCGACAGTCAGGTGGTGTTTATCTCGGCGGATCCCCAGCGTGACGATATTCCACGCCTCAAGACCTATACCGCCTTCTTCAATCCCGAATTCAAGGCGGCTACCGCCCCCCACGACAAGCTGTTCCCGTTTGTGCGCAATCTGGGGCTGATCTACTCCATCGCCAATCAGGGGGAGAAGGATTATCTGATCGATCACTCCGCCTCCATCGTGCTCATCAATCCCAAGGGCAAGCTGCAGGCGGTATTCCGCCCGCAGGTGGCGCCGGGTCAGGTGCCCAGGGTGCAGATGGCCACCATGCTCTCTGATTTCGCCCGCATCCTGAAGTTGGCAGGCCACTGAGCGTGACCCCAGCTGTTGCCCCCTGGTGGCGAGATCCCTCTCGCCACCGCGCTGTCTTTGCGCTCGCCCTGCCCATGGTTTTTTCCAATATCACCACCCCCTTGCTGGGGCTGGTGGACACCTGGGTGATCGGTCATCTCGGTCAGGCCTGGTTTCTGGGGGGCGTGTCGGTCGGTGCGACCCTGATCAACCTCATCTTCTGGCTGCTCGGCTTCTTGCGGATGTCGACCACCGGCCTGACGGCGCAGGCGCACGGCGCCGCCGACGGTCGTGCCCAGCTCGATACCCTGCTGCGGGCGCTGGGGCTGGCCATTGCTCTCGGCCTGACGCTGCTGCTGTTGCTCTTCCCGCTGTTGCCACGGCTGATCGCCCTGAGTGGCGGCTCGCCCGAGGTGCAGCTTTATGCGGGCCAATATGTGGCGGTGCGGATCTGGAGCGCCCCGGCGGCGCTCTGCAATCTGGTGATCATGGGCTGGCTGTTGGGGATGCAGGATGCCCGCAGCCCCATGGTGATGCTGATCCTCACCAATCTGGTCAATATGGCGCTCGATGCCCTGTTTGTGCTGGGACTCGGCTGGCAGGTGCGGGGTGTGGCGGCAGCCTCGGTCATGGCGGACTACTGCGCGCTGGCCGTCGGTATCTGGCTGGTACGCCGTCAGCTGGGGCAACTGGCGCCGACGGTGTGGCAGGATGGTTGGCAGCGCTGGCGGCAGCTTGCGCCCATGGTGCGGTTGCTCGGTCTCAACCGCGATATCTTCCTGCGCTCCCTCTGTTTGCAGCTCTGTTTCGCCTTCATGACTCTGCAAGGGGCACGACTGGGGGATGTGGCGGTGGCCGCCAATGCGGTGCTGCTCAACTTCCTGATGCTTATCTCCTACGGACTCGATGGTTTTGCCTATGCGGTGGAGGCCATGGTTGGACGAGCCATCGGTCAGCGGGATCGGCAGAAACTGCGGGAGGCCATCGTGCTCAATCTGGGCTGGGCTGCCCTCATCGCTAGTGGTTTTACCCTGCTGTTTGCCCTCTTTGGTGCCCACCTTATCGGCTATATCACCGACATTCCGGCCGTGGTGGCGGAGGCAAATCGTCAGCTTCCCTGGCTGATCGCCATGCCGTTGCTGGCGGTCTGGTGCTTCCTGCTGGATGGCGTGTTCATCGGGGCGACCCGGGCGCGGGAGATGCGCAACAGCATGTTGCTGGCCGCGTTTGGCGGCTTCTTCCCGATCTGGTGGCTCTGTCAGTCGTGGGGCGTGGCCGCGTTATGGGCGGCGATGGCGGCGCTGATGGTGGGGCGCGGTCTGTCGCTTGGGGTCACTTGCTGGCGGCTGGAGCGCAGCGGGCATCTGCTCGACGCCCGCCACTGATCATCGGTGGCGCTTACATGGCACCGTCGTAGCCGAGCTGGCGCCAGCTCTCGTAGACAAAGACAGACACCGCGTTGGATAGGTTCATGCTGCGGCTCTGGGGCACCATCGGAATGCGCAGCCGCTGCTCGAATGGCAGGCTCTCGATGATCTCGATGGGCAGGCCGCGACTCTCCGGGCCAAACAGCAGGGCGTCGCCAAGGGCATATTGTGCTGCCGAGTGCGCGGTGCGGCCCTTGGTGGTGCAGGCAAACACCCGCTTGGGCGCCACGGTGGCCAGAAAGGCCTCATAGCTCGGCCAGCGCTTCACCTCGGCAAACTCGTGATAGTCGAGTCCCGCCCGCTTTACCCGCTTGTCATCCCACTCAAATCCCAGCGGCTCGATCAGATGGAGCCGGTAACCGGTATTGGCGCAGAGCCGGATGATATTGCCGGTGTTGGGCGGAATTTCCGGCTGGTAGAGGACGATATCGAGCATGACGCGCTCCTGCAAAGAGATGTAAAGGCAAGAAGGGGCGCCAGCATACCCAGCGCCCGTCCGGATGAAAAGGATCAGGCGATGGGCAGCTTGATCGTGATGGTCAGTCCGGTTGGATGATTGCTGCTGGCCGTAATGGTGCCGCCGTGACGCTGGATCGCCTCCGATGCGATAGCCAGTCCCAGCCCGGTGCCACCGGTCTTGGCGTTGCGGGCATCATCGACCCGGAAGAAGGGTTGGAACAGCAATATCTGCTGTTCGTCGGGGACGCCGGGCCCGTCATCACGAATAGTCATCACCCACTCCTGCCCATCCCGATACCATTCAACCTTGATGAACTCGCGGGCATACTTGAGGGCGTTGCGCAGGGGGTTTTCCACCGCCCGGGCCAGCAGCTCGGGCCACATCTGGATCGACTCGGCGGGCAGCGGTGGCAACCTGAGCTGCTTACCGCTCTGGTTCGCCTCAAACATCGCATCTTCGAGGATGGGCTCCAGTAGATCGGCCAGCGGCTGCACGATAGGGGCCTCAACATGCTGTTGCACCCGCGACAGATCGAGCAGGTCACCGATCAGCTTGTCCAGCCGCCCAATCTCAGATTCGATCCGCGCCAGCTCGGCGCTATCCCCCTGTTTGCGGCGGATCAGCGCTTGCGCCAACTGCATCCGGGTGAGGGGGCTGCGCAGCTCGTGGGAGATATCGGAAAGCAGCTGTTTCTGCTTCTGGATCATGCTCTTGAGCGTCTCTACCATGCGGCTGACGTTATCCGCCAGCTGACCGATCTCATCGCCCCGTCCCAAGTTGGGGATCTGCACCTCCAGATTGCCGGCCGCCAGTTGGGAGACTGACTTTTGCAATTGCAGGATGGGACGGGTCAACCGCCAGGCGAGCAGCAGGCAGAGCGGGGTGCTGACCAGCATTGAGATGCCCAGAATGCGGATCGGGTGATCCAGCACCTGAATGAACAGGAACAGATAGGGATTCTCGGCATTGAGGCCGAAATAGACGTGGTAGCGATGGCCGCGGTGCTCCATCAGGAAAGGCCCTGCGATCGCCTTGCGATCCTCGTTGCCCAGCATGGGTTTGGCCGGGTCGTCGGCGTCCACCATGAAGCGAACCACAAACTTGCGCGGATGGGTGGTGGACTGGATCTGGCCCCTCTCGTCGCGCAGGTAGACATTGTCCACCGGGAGCATGGCGATCTTGTCCATCGTTTTGGCCAGATCGAAATCCTGATCCGGATCGGCAGCGTTGAGCAGGGCCTGCACATTTTTCTGCATTCGCACTGCCTCATGGGTCGGCAGCGGGATCTGGTTGCGAGGATCCAGAGTGGGCAGGCTGATCACGGCGGCCAGCATCACCAGCAGCATGAACCAGAACCAGAGGAAGATATGGGTCGATATGCCGTTGAGGGAGCTGGTACTCTTTATTCTTGCTCTAGCCACAGGTAACCGCGCCCCCGTACGGTTTTGAAGCGGGGCTGGCCATCACTGCGCTCCGGCAACTTTTTGCGCAGGTTGCTCAGGTGCATGTCGATGGCCCGATCGAAGGGCTCCAGCTTCTTGCCAAGCACCTGTTCGGAGAGGTGGCTCTTGCTGACGATCTGGCCAGGATTGCGCAACAGGCACTCCAGCAGTCCGAACTCGGTGGCTGTCAGCTCCAGCAGCTGTTCGCCGCAGCGGGCTTGCTGCAGGCCGGGTTGCAGCACTATATCCATGAAGTGCACTTCGTCGGAGGAGCTGCCACGCTGGGGCGGGGCACTCTGGGTGCGGCGCAGGATGGCGCGAACCCGGGCCAGCAGCTCCCGATCGTCGAATGGCTTGGCCAGATAGTCGTCGGCTCCGGCCTCCAGACCGTTGACCCGATCCTGGCTGTCGCCACGAGCGGTCAACATCAGCACCGGGGTTTCATGGGTTTTGCGCAGCTTGGTCAGCATGGCAAAGCCGTTGAGTTTTGGCATCATTACATCCAGCAGCACCAGATCGAAGCCCTGCTCCGCCAGCCGTTGCAGCCCCTCTTCACCATCCTCGGCGACCGTGACCTGAAATCCTTCCAGGGTCAGAATTTCGGTGAGCAGCTGGGTCAATTCAAGATCGTCGTCGACCAGGAGTATTCTGTTCATCGCTTCTTGTTCCACTGATTTTCGCGCCAAATCGACGCCGGGGTCAGGGTATAATAAGTTTTTCATCGTCAGAGGAAAGCCGGTTTTGAGCCATCAACAATATTCCCGTTGGGTAACCTTTGCCAGCATGGCGGCGGTTACCACTGCAACCTTGCTGATCACCGGCAAGCTGATCGCCTGGTTGATGACCGATTCGTCGACCCTGCTGGCGTCGCTCACCGACTCTTTCATGGATGTGAGTGCCTCCATCATCAACCTGCTGGCCATTCGCTATGCGCTGGCCCCGGCCGATGATGAACACCGCTTCGGTCACGGCAAAGCGGAGTCTCTGGCGGGGCTGATCCAGTCGGCCTTTATCTCCGGTTCCGCATTGCTGCTGGTGATGCACGGCATCTCCTCCCTGCTCAAACAGGCACCTATTGAACGGTTAGAGGCGGGTCTCTGGGTTAGTGGCGGTTCCATTGTGCTGACCCTGCTGCTGGTCAGTTTCCAGAGTTTCGTTATTCGCAAGACCAACAGCGTGGCCATCAAGGCGGACATGTTGCACTACCGCTCCGATCTGCTGCTCAACGCCGGTGTCTTGCTGGCGCTGGTGCTGGCGGGACAGGGGTGGTACTGGGCTGACGGCCTGTTTGCCATCCTGATCGGGTTGCTCCTGCTGTGGGGGGCGGGAAATATCGGCTACGAGTCGGTGCAGGCCCTGCTCGATCGTCAGTTGCCAGCGGAAGAACAAGCGAGAATAATGGCCCTCTGCTGTGCCGTAGAAGGGGTACACGGCGTTCATGACCTGCGTACCCGTCAATCCGGGCCGACCCGATTCGTACAGTTGCATCTGGAACTGGATGATCAGATCCCCCTGGTCAAGGCCCATCAGATCGCCGATGAAGCCGAACTGGCGGTACGCCAGGCATTCGAGCGGATGGATGTCATCATCCACATGGACCCCATCTCGGTGCTGACAAAAGAACAACAGAGCCCTCACCTAGAACAACAGTAGGCTGCAACATGGATGAACTGGTTGCCAAAACCTGGCACAAAATTCAGCAAGAAGCACAGTGCATGGCGGCTCAGGAGCCGATGCTGGCCAGCTTCTTTCACTCCACCATTCTCAATCACAAGAATCTGCGTTCGGCCCTCAGCTTCCAGCTGGCCAACAAGCTCGACAGTGCCACCATGCCCGCCATCGCCCTGCGCGAGGTGATCGAGCTTGCCCTGCACAGCGAGCCAGAACTGTTAGCGGCTGTCGCGGCCGACATCTGCGCGGTACAGGAGCGGGATCCGGCGGTCGATCTCTTCTCCACCCCGCTGCTCTACCTCAAGGGGTTCCATGCCCTGCAGGGCTATCGGGTTGCCAACTGGCTGTGGCGCCAGGGGCGCCGCTCGCTGGCCCTCTATCTGCAAAACCAGATCTCGGTGGTGTTCGGGGTGGATGTACACCCGGCCGCCCGCATTGGCAAGGGGATCATGTTTGACCACGCCACCGGCATCGTGGTGGGCGAGACGGCGGTGATTGAAGATGATGTCTCGATCCTGCAGAGCGTGACCCTGGGTGGTACCGGCAAGGAGAGCGGCGATCGCCATCCCAAGATCCGCGAAGGGGTGATGATAGGGGCGGGCGCCAAGGTGCTCGGCAATATCGAAGTGGGTGTGGGCGCCAAAATTGGCGCCGGCAGCGTGGTGATCAACCCGGTGCCACCTCATACCACGGTTGCTGGCGTACCCGCCAAGATCGTCGGCCGTCCGGAGTGCGACAAGCCTTCACTGGATATGGATCAGTGTCTCTGATCTCCTGACCGGAGGCGTCGATGGCCAAACGCTGGTCGGGTTATCTGATTTTGGGGATGTGGCTGCTCAACCTGCTTCATCTCTATCTGAGTCTCTCCCCCTGGCCCGCGGCCATTGCAGCCTGGGGGGCGTCACTGCTCACCTGGCCCTGGCTGGTAGGGGCCGCCAGGCGGCAGGCGCTGGCCCTGTATAGTGCCGCCCTGCTGCTGTTGATCTTCTCCTGGTGGCAGGGCGCGACCCTCATTGCCGGTGACTGGCTGCTGCCCAATATCAATATGCTCACCATGTTTGCCGCGGTGAGCACCCTCAACCTTGCCACTTCCGGCTTGCTGACCGGCACCACCTCCTGGACCGGGCGCAAGGGGCTGTGGAGCACCATGGCCAGCCTCAATCTGCTGGGGGCGGTCATCAATCTCTCGGTGCTCTTTATCATCGGCGATCGGCTGGAGCGTAATGGCACCCTGGAGCGGCGTCAGGTGATGGTGCTGAGCCGGATTTTCTGTGCCGCCGCCTTCTGGTCACCCTTCTTTGTCGCCATGGCGGTGGCGCTCACCTATGCGCCGGGCTTGCAGCTCTCCCATATTCTGCCGTTCGGGATCCTCGCCGTCTTGCTGGCGATGGGGCTGACTGCCTGGCAGGTGGAGAGGATCGGAGTGGCCGACTTTGCCGGTTATCCGCTGCGGTTGCAGACCCTGGGTTTGCCAGTCACGCTGGCGTTGCTGGTACTGCTCATCAAGCAGATCTGGCCCCAGCTCGGCATTCTGGCGGTGATCGCACTGGTGGCCCCGCTGCTGGCGCTGCTCTTTATGCCGAGGACAGGGCGCAAGGCGGCCCTCAAGCGGCAGGTGGTGGAGCGTTTCCCCGCCATCGGCGGTCAGCTGGTGCTGTTTCTGGGGGCCGGTTTGTTGGCGGCAGGCATCAACAGTGCGCTGTCGGTCATCGATTTCGGTGCCGGTCACGGCCTGCCGCTGTTCAACCACTTTGGCTGGCTGGAGGCATCCCTCACTCTGCTGCTGATCCTGCTGGTGGCCATCGTCGGGGTACATCCGCTCATCAGTATCTCCGGGCTGGCGCCACTGCTCTGGCCGCTGGCGCCGGATCCCAGCCTGCTCGGTATGTGTTTCCTGCTGGGATGGGGGCTTGCCACCGGCACCAGTCCGCTCTCCGGATCCAATCTGGCGCTGGCCTCCCGTTACAACCTCAGTGCTGGGCTGATCCTGCGCTGGAACCTGCTTTACGGCCTGCTGATGTATGTGGTCGCCTGTCTGTTGCTGGGGGCTTATATCGCCTTGCATGGATAGCGACCGTGCCATCAGGATGGCATCAATGATGCGTTGGTAGCGGCGCTTTTTAGGTACGGTTTAGAGTGTTGTCGCGACTCGGGCGCAGGATGCGAGAAAAATAGACGCATATTTAGACAATACATCTATGGAAGGCGCATTTTACAGCGCACTGGCTTGTTTGTGCCGATAGGCTCGGGGTATGCTGGCTCCACGCGCTTGAATCGCCCTCTGTGGGGCATCGCAATTGAACAAACAGGTATGCATATGTCACTAGAAGTCCTTGAGCAACTCGAATCCAAAGTACAATCCGCCGTCGACAACATCTCCCTGCTGAAGATGGAGCTCGACGAGCTGAAAGAACAGAACAGCAAGCTGCAAGACGAGAACCATCAGCTGCGTAACGAGCACGCTGCATGGCAGGAGCGTCTGCGTGCCCTGCTGGGTAAAATGGATCAGATGGGCGAAACCATCTAATTCATCGCCTTCAGGCAGAATTGAAAACGGGCCGCTCCATGAGCGGCCCGTCTATTTTTGTTTTGGCGGGATGGGAATTACAGCGCCAGCAGTTGTTTGACTGTCTTCTCGATGCCGTCCGCGGCTTCGACTATGTTGTTGGCCAGCATGTAGGCGGGGGTGGAGATCACCTTGCGCTCCTGATCCACCACAAACTCGTTGACCGGGCAGTTGAGATGGCTGCCACCCATCTCCTCGATGGCGTTGGCGGTACCCTCGTCATGGCCGATGGTCGCCAGCGTTCCAGCACCATATATCAGCGGGATCATGGCGGGCGCGATGCAGATATAGGCGGCCGGTTTATTGGCTTTGGCAAAGCTCTGGCACGCTTTCAGCACATCGGGCTGGATCTGGCATTCGGCGCCCCTGATTGCGAAGTCGCACAGGTTTTTGGCGGCGCCAAAGCCGCCGGGCACCAGCAGGGCGTCATAATCTACCGCATCCAGCTCGGCCACATCCTTGATCTGGCCACGGCAGATGCGGGCCGCTTCGACCAACACGTTGCGGCTCTCTCCCTCGCTCACTTCACCGGTCAGGTGGTTGATGACATGGAGCTGCGCCACGTTCGGGGCGAAGCACTGGACGGCGGCTCCCTGACGGGCCAACGCCAGCAGGCTGATGACGGCCTCGTGGATTTCGGCTCCGTCAAAGACGCCGCAGCCACTCAAAATCACGGCCACTTTTTTCATGGCAAACTCCTCGTTGTTGAAAATGTGAGCCAAGATGGATTGTTGTACTTTTGTATGGTTATCGCTCGCCATCTGCTGGTCAAGTCATCTTGCTGTGCTAGGATTGTTTCGTTTTGGATCCTGCTGTACCTACTCCCTTAAATCTTTTTCCACATTGATCGAGATCATTCTAACTGTCTCTCGATCGGTTTTTGCGATCTCAATATATTGTTTTTAATGGTTTTTTATATTTTTATGCACAGTTTTGTCACTGTGCACTCTGATGCGCCCCATTTTTGAACACAGAGTTATCCACAGGTTGAGTCCATTTATCAGGCGCTGTGTGTTGTTGCTACGCCCCTTGGTGTGAGGGGGGGCCTGTGGCATCCTAGCGGCTGTTTATCTCTGGCAGGACGATTTCATGGCCCCTAGCAACCCCCTTATTCTGGTCGACGGCTCCTCTTATCTTTACCGCGCCTTCTTCGCCTCCCAGCAGGCCGATCTGCGCACATCGACCGGTTTGCCAAGCGGCGCCGTCCGTGTCATGGCCAACATGATGCGCAGCCTGCGCAAGCAATATCCTGACTGTCATGTGGCCGTGGTGTTTGATGCCAAGGGCAAGACCTTCCGCGATGACATCTATCCCGAGTACAAGGCGACCCGTGCCAGCATGCCGGACGATCTGCGCAGCCAGGTCGCGCCTATCCACCAGATGATCAAGGCGATGGGCTTCCCCTTCCTGATGGTGGAGGGGGTGGAGGCTGACGACGTGATCGGCACCCTGGCCCGCCAGGCGACCGAGAAGCAGCTGCCGGTACTGATCAGCACCGGTGACAAGGATATGGCACAGCTGGTCTCCGACCATGTCACCCTGATCGACACCATGAAAGATGTGAAGACCGATAGGGAAGGGGTGATCGAGAAGTTTGGCGTACCGCCCGAGCTCATCATCGACTATCTGGCTCTGATGGGGGACAAGGTCGACAACATTCCCGGCATGACCGGCGTCGGTGAAAAGACTGCACTGGCCCTGTTGCAGGGGATTGGCAGCATCGACGAGATTGCCGCCAACCTCGACAAGGTGGCCGCGCTCGGCTTCCGTGGCTCCAAGGCGTTTGCCGACAAGTTCCGCGAGCAGGAGGAGCAGGTTCGCCTCTCCTATCGACTGGCGACCATCAAGACCGATGTCGAGCTGGAACAGAGTCTGGAAGAGCTGTTGCTCAAGCCGGTCGACAAGGAGTCCCTGCTGGCGGTCTATCGCGAATACGAGCTGCGCAACCTGATCAAGGAGCTGGAATCCGGTGGTGAAGAGGGCAGCGAGAGCGCCGGACAAGACGAGGCTGGCGATGAGAGCGCCGCTCCGGTTGCCGCCATCGAAACCGACTACCGCTGCATTCTGGACGAAGCCGAGTTTGACGGCTGGCTGGAACAGCTGAAAGCGGCACCGTTGTTTGCCTTCGATACCGAAACCACCAGTCTCGACTATATGGAGGCGCGGATCGTCGGCGTCTCCTTCGCGGTTGAGCCGGGCAAGGCTGCTTATGTGCCGTTTGGCCATGACTATCTGGGGGCACCGTTACAGCTGAGCGAGGCTGTGGTGTTGGGCAAGCTCAAACCGCTGCTGGAAGATCCGACCCGTCTCAAGGTGGGGCAGAATCTCAAGTACGATCGCAACGTGCTGCTCAACCACGACATCGACCTGCAGGGCATTGCCTACGACACCATGCTCGAGTCCTACGTGCTCAACTCCACCGCCAGCCGCCACGACATGGATTCGCTGGCCAAGCGTTATCTCGGAGTCGAGACCACCTCGTTTGAAGATATCGCGGGCAAAGG